>JBGPOI010000124.1:0-11396 GCA_041487975.1 Binatia bacterium
CAGGTGAGTGTCAGAGCTAAGGCCGAGGGAGAAGAACCTAAGTCGATTCCTTTCTGTGGCAAGGCTGGCCACCAGGACCAGTGCTGGAGCTTCGACGACGAGCAAACGATACGCCTGCGTGGCGGGTTTCAATCCGGTCTGTTGTACGAGTTTCTCTACGAAGGCAAGAACCCGATTGTTTTAGGTCTCGGATTTGCCATCACCCGCGACGTGGTGTCATTTCTCCGTTATCAGACCGCCGACGATAGCGGCACAGCAAATCCGGTGCGTTTGAGCGAACAGGACACAGGCATCCGCAAGACGCTCGCTCTCGGCATTTCCCAAGCTGGCCGTTACTTACAAGAGCACGTCTTCGCCGGGTTCAATCAGGACGAGCAGGAACGGATCGTCTTCGACGGGCTGATTGCTGACATCGGTGGTGCAGGCAAAACGTTCACAAACTTTGCTTTTGGCCAGCCCGGGCGAACGCAGGGAGGACACCAGGACTATGGTTTTCCGGAAAATCGGTTTCCTTTTACGTACGGACCGCAGCTAGATCCTTCTACTAATACTCATGACGGGATTTTGCGTAAAGGCAGTGGTAAGCCGGGTGACGGATTCGACCCATATGTCATGGTGACAAACACTGCGACAGAGTATTGGCGTAAAAGCGCATCCCTGGTGCATACCGATCAGTACGGGTACGACGGTGTTATTCCTGACAACGTCCGTCTCTATTCTTTCGCCAGCGCCCAGCATTTCCCGCTATTTCCAGGCGGTGTGAAAACCTCGCTGGGCGAACGATTGCCGAAAGGTCCTTGTCAACAGGAACAGAATCCGACATTCCGCGGGCCTGTCATGCGGGCGTTGCTCGTAGCGCTGGATGAATGGGTCAGCACGGGGAAAACTCCGCCAGTGAACCAAATTCCGACACGCAAGAACGGAACATTGATCAAAGGAGAAGAGAGCGCCGCGAAGTTTCCTAAGATCCCTGGCGTTATGCACCTCGGACGGGCGAATCCACTTTATTCAGGAACGGTGATGACGCTAGGGTGGCGACCAAGGTTTTCGGGTCCAAGCCTGGTCCCTGATGTGGATGCGGACGGCAACGATCTCGCCGGCATCCGCCTGCCTGACATTGTCGCCCCCCTCGGCACGCATACCGGCTGGGCGGTCCGGGCCGATGTGCCGGGAGAGATGTGCGGAAACCTGGGGCAGTTCATTCCCTTTGCCAAAACCAAAGCTGACCGTGAAGCCACAGGAGATCCGCGCCCGTCCCTGGCCGAGCGGTACCCAACGAAGCAGGATTATGTTGCACGGATAAAACAAGCAGTGCAGGAGTTGCAAGCGCAACGACTACTCCTGCCAGAAGATGCGACCGCATATATTGCGGATGCGGAACATAAGGCTCCGAGCCTTGTTCCCACGAAGTGAACAAAAAGGAGGATTAGGCCATGGAAAAAGAACTGACCTTTTACAGCGCCGGACTCAAGCTGGCTGGAACCCTGTACCTGCCGGATAACCTACAACCTGGAGACGAACGACCCACCGTCCTCTGCTGTCACGGCTTGCGCGCGAATCGCAAGGTGATCCTACCGGAGTTTGCGCGCGCGTTTACCAAGCAAGGCTATGCCGCTTTCATCTTCGACTACCGTGGTTTCGGCGACAGCGAAGGGCAAAAGTGGCGGCTGATCGCCAAAGAACGTGATGAGGACATCATCAACGCCACCACTTTCCTTGGTCTCCAACCTGAAGTGGATGCCGACCGCATCGCCCTCTTCGGCATCAGCTACGGCGGCGCCAATGTCATCTCTACCGGGGCGGCCGATCCTCGGACAAGAGCTATCGTGAGTGTCGTTGGTTTCGGTGACGGCGATCGCTGGGCGCGCAACACCCGCCGTCTGTGGGAATACTGGGCGCTGCGCAAACGTATCGAAAAAGACCGCGAGCGTCGTGTACTCACCGGTAGTTCTGAATACGTGGATGCGTATGAGATTCTCATTCCTACACCAGCCGAGGAGAAGTTCTATAGCGGGAGCGGACAAATCGCCTCGCTCAAGAGCGAACTGCCCCTCGAAACCGCTGAGGACATCATGTCCTACAAACCTGAGGCAGTCGTGCACCAAATCGCACCGCGGCCGCTGCTCATTATCGGCGCGGAACTTGACTATCTGACCGGATTTGAGGAATGTGTCAGTCTCTATGAGAAAGCCCGCGAACCCAAGCAGTTACATATTCTTCCCGGACTTTCTCACTATGAGACTTATTCGCAAGGGTTCGATACCGTGATGCGACTGAGCCTGGATCTGTTCAGACAGGCGATGGCGGCGTGATGGAACGTGCTTCGACGAGCCTGTCCTGAGCGTAGTCGAAGCCTGTCCTGAGCATGGTCGAAGGGGGCTCGGCACGAACGGTTCCTGAATCGAGTATAGGGGCAACCCCCAGTGATTGCCCTCTCTTGGGCGCACGCCGTGCGCCCTACAACCCAGTCACCCTGAGTTTGTTAAAGGGTGACCCCAGGAGGCTTCGGTGCAATTCGGTTTATTCACTCTCTTTGACTTCTTCCGCGATCGGCAGGATGAGGTCGCGTATTACCGTGACACTCTGGACCTGATGATTCTGGCCGAGCAATTGGGCTTTGACTCAGCCTGGGTCGGGGAGGAGCATTTTTACTCTTTCGGCATCTGCCCAAGCCCGCAGCTCTTCCTCACCGCGCTGGCGCGGGAGACCTCCCGTATGCGCCTAGGCACGGCCATTAGCCTCTTGCCGTTCGAAAACCCGCTGCGCAAGGCCGAGGATTTTGCCATGCTCGATATTCTTAGCGGCGGGCGCCTCGACTTCGGCGTCGGACGTGGGATCATCCCCAAACACTTCGAGGGTTTCCGCATCAACCCGCACGAGAGCCGGGCACGCTATGAAGAGTCCCTCGAAATCATTCGGCGGGCGTGGACGCAGGACTCCTTCTCTTACGAAGGGAAATTCTGGCAGGTCCCTTCTCTGTCGCTTTCCCCCAAACCTCTGCAGAAGCCTCACCCACCGATCTACCGTGGCACCTTAAGTTTGGAGTCGTTCGAAGGCGCTGCGGCCGCTGGCGATAACGCCTTCGTCGTGCCCTGGCTCAGCGGTCCGCATCCCGAGGTCAGAGCCCGTGTGCAACGCTACCGCGCGTTGCTCAAAGAACATGGACATCCCCAGGCCCGCACCACGTTCATCTTCTTTCTCTTTGTTGACCACGATCATCAAGCCGCGCTGCGTGACGGAGTCGAGACCACGCGCGCATACACCGAACTGTTTCTCTCGTTCACTCCGCCAGAGGTGATGCGGCGATTGCGCGAAGACGATCCGCTCAAGGCTTTCCTGGATCTTGCTGTGTCCCTGCCCGATCATCTAGAGGAGCGCGCCATAGTCGGTACACCGGCCGAGTGCCGCCGCCGCCTGGTTGAATTACGCGACGAATTCGGCATCGACCAGGTGGCCTTTTATTTTCACGCTGGCGCGCGCGACCCGCAACGGGCGCGGCACGGGCTCGAACTGTTTGCCAATGAAGTAATGCCTGAATTTCGATAAGTAAAAAGGACTGAACAACGAGGACTGAGGACTGGGTAGGACAAAACGAAAAACGAGGAAGCTTTTTACTCGGTCCTCAGCACTCATCACTCGTTACTGAAGAAGGAGGGAATCATCATGCTACTCAACGACAAAATCGCCATCGTCACCGGCGCCGGGGTCGGCATGGGGAAAGCCATCGCTGTGCGCTATGCCAAGGAAGGCGCGCATGTCGTCCTGGCTGAGATTAATGAGGCGAGCGGTCAGCAGACTGCGGCTGAGGTCAGCGCGCACGACCGCCGCGGCTTGTTCGTCAAGACCGACATGAGCAAGCTCGACAGTATCAATGCCATGATAGCCAAAACCGTGGAGACCTTCGGCCGCATCGACATTTTGATGAACAACGCCGGCGTCACCAAAAAGCTGGACTTCTTTGAGGTAACCGAAGCCGATTGGGACTGGATTCATTCGGTCAATGCCAAGGGGCTGTTCTTCTGCATGCAGGCGGTGGCGCGGGAGATGGCAAAACGCAAAGAAGGCAAGATCATCAACACCGCCTCGATCGCCGGCAAAGGATTTCGCGGCACCTCAAACATCGCTTACGCTGGTTCTAAAGGTGCGGTAATCGCCATGACCCGCATCGGTGCTTCACAGCTCGCTAAACATAATATCAACGTCAACGCCATCTGCCCGGGTGCGACCCGCACGGAGATGTACGACCAAATAATGAAACAAATTGTTGAGCGTGAGAAGATCACCGAGGCGGAAGCGATCGCGCGCATGGATATGTCGATCCCCCTGCGGCGTTCGAACACGCCGGACGATATCGCCAACATGGCCGCCTTCCTGGCCTCGGACGAAGCGCGGAACATCACCGGCCAATCGTTCAACGTCGATGGCGGCTTGATGTGGGACTGAGGAAGAAGAACCGGAGAAACGGGGAGCGGGAGAATCGGAGAATGAAAACTTTTCACTCCCCGGTTCCCCGATTCTCCGCTTCCCCGATTCCTGCCCTCCAAACTGAGTGCTGAAACAGAGGAGTAAAAACATGCCCCAAGGAATGGACCACGTTCTCAGCGACCTGCGCGTGCTGGATTTCACCCGCGCCCTGGCCGGTCCGAGCTGTACTCGTATGCTGGCCGAGATGGGAGCGGAAGTCATCAAAGTTGAACCCGCTCCCGCTGGAGAGTTGGCCCGGCGCCTCTCGAATTATCGCAATAATCGCAGCCTCTATTATATCCAGCAGAACCTGGGCAAGAAAAGTCTGTGCGTCAACTTGCGTGACCCACGCGCCATGGCGCTGGTTACTGAACTGATTCCTAAAGTGGACGTGGTAGTCGAGAACTTCAAGCCGGGAGTCATCGCCGAGATGGGCCTAGGCTATGAGCGGTTGAAGGAAATGAAGTCCGATATCATCCTCTGCTCTATCTCTGCTCTGGGCCAAAGTGGACCGTTGGCGAACAAGCCCGGCTATGACTACATCGCCCAGGCCTACTCCGGCGTAACCTCGATGATCGGCGAAGCCAATGACGCGCCGTATATTCCCCTGGTTGGCATGGGAGATGTCAGCACCGGCGTGCATGCGGCCTTAGCTATCGTGTCCGCTTTACGTTACCGTGACCGCACCGGCGAAGGGCAGCATTTGGACATCGCGCTCCTCGATGTGTACTACCACTACCATGAGGTCAACGTGCATATGTACAGTGGCAGCGGCGGCGCCATTCAGCCGACCCGCGCCGGCCGCCACATGACGTACGTCAGCCCGGGGGGCGTGTTCCGCGGCAAGGGCGGCTATCTGGTCATCATGGCCTTCCTGCATCACTGGAAAGATCTCTGTCAGGCAATGGGCAAGCCGGAGTTAGCCGACGATCCGTTGTTCAGCACCGACCCGGCACGGCTGCAGCGCCGAGAAGAGGTCGTCAAAATTATTGAGGACTGGCTTCAGACTCTTCCTGACGTTGCCAGCGCCGTGTCACGTTTAGAGAGCTTCCAAGTGCCGGTCGCGCCCGTGCTCTCCGTCGCCGAGACCGTGCACCATCCTCATCATCGCGCCCGCGGCACCGTGCGCACGGTTCATGATCGCCTGCATGGCGATTTTGACATGCCTGGCATGCCGCTGAAATTTTCGCGCTTCCCCAAAGACCTGCCGCTGCAAGCGGCCACGCTCGGCCAGCATAATGAAGAGATCCTGACCACCTATCTCGGGCGTTCAGCACAAGATGTGCAGCGCTTGCGCACCGAGGGAGTGTTGGTGGAAAAGGAGATATGATTTTAGTTTGACTTTTATAAAGGACTAAGGAGACGCATATGCCCGAAGCAATAACCCACGTCCTCAGCGGCCTGCGCGTGCTCGATTTCACCCGCGCCCTGGCCGGACCGACCTGCACGCGCATGCTGGCCGAAATGGGCGCGGAAGTCATCAAGGTGGAATCCGCTCCCAAGGGAGATCTGAGCCGCGGCGCCTCAGTCTTTCGCAACAATCGCAGCCTCTTCTTCGTTCAGCATAACCGCGGCAAGAAGAGCCTGTGCGTGAATCTGCGTGATCCGCGCGGAATGGCGCTCATTGTCGAGTTGGTCTCCAAGGTCGATATAGTGGTCGAGAATTTTAAGCCAGGGGTCATAACAGAGATGGGTCTGAGCTACGAGCGACTGAAGGAAATAAAGCCCGATATCATCCTCTGCTCCATTTCGGCTCTCGGACAGAGTGGCCCGCTCTCCCACAAGCCCGGCTACGATTACATCGCCCAGGCCTACGCCGGCGTGACGTCGATGATTGGCGATAAGGATGACGCACCGTATATCCCGTTAGTTGGTTTGGGCGACGTGAGCACAGGCGTGCATGGTGCACTGGCTGTGCTTGCTGCCCTGCGGCATCGCGACCGCACCGGCAGAGGGCAACATCTCGATGTGGCTCTGCTTGATGTGTACTACCACTTTCACGAAGTCAATGTGCACCAAGTCAGAGCGAGCGGTGGAAAGATTAAGCCAACCCGTGTCGGTCGCCACATGACCTACCTCGCTCCAGGGGGCGTGTTCCGCGCCAAAGGCGGCTACCTGGTGATCATGGCGTTCTTTCACCACTGGCCGGATTTTTGCCGGGCAATGGAGCACCCTGATCTAGTAGACGACCCCCGTTACAGCACTGACCAAGCTCGGCTAGAGCGCCGAGACGAAGTCGTCAAGATGATTGAGGACTGGTTGCAGATCTTTCCTGATGTCCCCAGCGCGGTGGCACATCTTGAGCGATTCAATGTTCCAGTTGCTCCCGTGCTCTCGGTGGAAGAAACCCTCTCCTATCCCCATCTCCGCGAGCGCGGCACCGTGCGCACGATCCACGATCCAATTTACGGAGATGATTTGGACGTTCCCGGTTTTCCGCTCAAGTTCTCCGAGTTTCCTGAAGAGCTACCTTTACAGGCACCGACGTTGGGCCAGCATAACGCTGAGATTCTGACAAAGTACCTCGGACGCACACCGGAGGAAGCGAGAAGACTGCAAGAGGAAGGGGTACTCGTGGAAAAGCGACGGTAAATTTGGAAAGGCATGGCAGTACCGTGCCTCTCCCGACTCTCGAAGGGGTTTCCTGAACGTGCACGAGAAGACTGCCAAGGAACCTGCCACCATCGAGCGCAAGCTCACCACCATTCTCCACGCCGATGTTCACGGCTACAGCCGTCTCATGGGCGCGAATGAAGAGGAGACTCTGCGCACCCTGACCGCTTACCGTCAAGTGACTGACGCTCGCATCCATCAACACAGAGGTCGCGTGGTTGGCACCGCCGGAGATAGCGTGCTGGCGGAATTTGGTAGTGTGGTGGAGGCAGTGCAGTGCGCAATCGAGATTCAGCAAGCACTCAAAGCCAAGAACAACGAGTTCCCTCCTGACCGTCGCATGGAATTTCGCATCGGCATCAACTTAGGCGATGTCATGGTCGAAGGTGAGCAGATCTACGGCGATGGAGTCAACATCGCGGCGCGATTGGAGAGCCTATCTGAGCCCGGCGGCATCGGTATTGCCGCAGCCGTCCATGAGCAAGTCAAGAACAAACTGGCGCTGCGGTACGAGGACCTGGGCGAGCACTGTCCGCTCTTCTGTTAAAGATACTACCTTGAGATAGCTACTATTTAAGCTATCCTGAATAATTGTTATGCCTGAGCCGAGTTTTGCCCCGGACGCCCTCCGGCAGCTCAGGAAACTCCGCGTGTATGAGCAGCGCATCATCGTCGACGGCATCCAGAAACACTTGGTCCAGGCCAGTCCCACCCAACCGAGCCAGAATACCTTTCGACTGAGACGGACGTCGCAATGGGCAGACTTCGAACCGCGTCTCGGGAATTTGCGTGTCTTTTATCGAGTAAATGGAGTCGACTTGGTGACGATCACGGTGATCGGCGTAAAGAAGGGCAACGTCCTTCTCGTTGAAGGAAAGGAATTTCAGTTATGAAAATTGCTCCACTCTTCGAGGTGAAAAATCGGTTGAGTGAGTATGTAAAGGAAACCGCCACAGGACCCGTGGTCATCACCAGAAATGGTAAGCCCTGTGCCGCTCTTGTCCATCTGGAAGCAGACGAAGATATGGAATCCTTTCTTCTGTCCCATAACCAACGCTTTCTTAACCTTCTCGATAAGGCGGTGGCAAAGGCTCAGAAGAAGGGAGGCATCCCTTTGTCTACGGTTATTGAGGAGATCAGCAAACGGGGCAAAAAACAGAGCAAGGAAAAATAACCAGGAGGAAACACCGCATGAAAGATGGTTTTCGCGTGCTCGACAGCGACCTGCACGTCATTGAGACGGGCGAGGTCTATGACAACTACCTCGACGAGAAGTATCGCGACAAAATGCCGCGCTACCTGGGCTGGAGCCCGACCAATTTCCCTCACTGGGATGTCCAGGGGCAGATGATTCCGCCGTGGGCTCGCTCTGCGGACGTGGTCGGTCCGCAGCAGTACCTCGATGCCCCCACTGAGCACATGTATAAGCCGGTGCGCGAGCGGGGTTACGATGCCCCCTCAACTCTGAAAGCGATGGACGCCGAAGGAATCGATGTCGGTGTCGTCTACCGCACCTTCGCCCACATGGTGGTCTCGATCGACGACCTGGAGCCGGCGTATGCCACGGCCTATTGTGCCGCCTTCAACGATTGGTTGGCGGATTACTGTCACACCAACCCTAAGCGCCTTAAGCCTTCAGCGATCGTGTCACTACACGACCCGGAACTCGCGGCCGCCGAGGCCCGGCGCGCAGTCGAAAAGAAGGGTCATGTCGGGGTGGTGCTGTTGCCGATGCCAGTCAAAGATCGCTACGTTAATTCTCCTGAATGTGATGTCCTGTGGAAGGAGATTACCCGCTTAAACGTGCCCCTCGCCTTTCACGGCACCAGTGGCGGCGCCGCTAAGGATTATGTCACCAACCGTTTCCGGGGAAAGCCGAATTTTCGCACCCAGAATCACGCCTCGGCATTCCCCTTGGAACTGATGATGGCCATGAGCGCCATGCTCGTCGGTGGCGTGCTCGAACGTTTTCCTCATCTCCGCGTGGGGTTTCTCGAAGGCAATTGCGGCTGGCTGCCTTGGTGGTTGCACCGTCTTGATGACCAGTGGAAAAAGTATGGTGGCGGCGAGTCAATCAAACTCTCCGCCCGGCCGAGCGAGTATTTTCAGCGCCAGTGCTTCATCGGTACCGATGTGGACGAGGAACTCCTCAAGGTCGTTGTCGATGAGCTCGGCGACGAGAACATCGTCATGTCGGTCGATTACCCGCATGCCGACGGTCCTTTCCCCAACGGGGTGAAGACCTTTCTGGACTTGCCCGGAGTCAGCCCGGAGTCCAAACGCAAGATCATGTGGGGCAACTGTCTGCGGCTGTACGGCTTTGCTGAAGAGCGAGTCCTAGCGGCGGACTAGAGCAAATCTCGTTTGCCTTTACCAAGCGCACTAGAGGGCCTGGATGCCCGCCTGCGCGGGCATGACGGAAAAGGGAGCCTGGGCAAGGTCATTCCCGCGAAAGCGGGAATCCAGTTTATGGTGAATGCATCTGCGAGCTGCTCTAAAGCAGTAGCCCGTGGAATAGGGCCGCTATTTGTCAAAGAAGGCTCGCAGCCGGTCAGCCAGTTCCTGCGGTTTCTCTTCGGGAATGAAATGACCGCAGTCGGCAATCGCCCCGCCTTCGGCGTGCTCGGCCACTCGTCTGAGCGACTCGACCACGAGTTCGCCGCGCCCGCGGGAGCCACCCCCGCCAAGCCCCAACGTCGGCATTGGCAGTTTGAAGCCTGCCGACAATGTCGCATAGTTATCGGCAATATCTTGCGGGAGGGCGCGGTACATATTGAATCCAGCTCGCATAGCGCCTGCCTGCGCATAGGCACGCACGTACTCGTTGATGTCCGCCTCCGTAAACACGCCTGCCTGGTCAGTTCCCCAGTTGAAAAACCACTCCAGATAGATCCGCTCACGACCGAACGTTAATGCCTCCGGCAAGTCTGGCACAAGATGAAACAGGTGATGCCAGCGTGGGAGCTGGCCGGCAGGAGCAAGACCTCCCAGTTTGTCGGTATTGATCCCGATGACCGGCACGTCGAGCAACACAAGGTGAGTCACCGCATCCGCATGATCAGCGGCAAGTCGGAATGCTACCACCGCCCCCGCGTCATGACCCACAACCGCAAACCGCTCGTGCCCCAAATGATCGTGCATCAACTGCCACACGTCCCCAGCAACCGTCTTCTTATCGTAGCCATCGATGGGGCGGGAGGAAGCGCCTAGGCCCCGCAGATCAGGCGCGACCAGCAAATACTGGTCGGCCAGCAGAGGCATAAGCAGCCGCCATTCATACCAGGTCTGCGGCCAGCCGTGCAGGAGCACAACAGGTTTTCCTCGCCCCAAGGTCACGTAATGAAGGCGCACGCCCTTGAGATTGGCGTAATGGTGCTGGAAATTTGCTGTGGTCATGATTGTCCTTTTGCGGTTTTGCGTTCCGTCAAGCGGCAAGACGATACCGACGGTCATCCTTCGACAAGCTCAGGATGACCGGAGAGGCATAGGAGGCAACATCTCCTCGATGCGTGTAACCGTTCGTGCTGAGCCAGTCGAAGCACGAACACCACCTGTTAGCTCCCTGTCAGAGCTTCGCCGCTGGCACAACCAGTTTCTCAGCTAGCCGTTCGATTTCTCCTTTGATCCCTTGCGGATCACGCGGAATCGCGCCGACCACGACCTGATGGGCGCCGGCGTCACGGTATTGCTTGATGACATCCAGTTCCACCGGCGCGCCGATTCCAGGAGAAACCGAGAAGTGAAACTTCCCCGGGTCACGTCCGGCCGCCTGGGCATATTGACGAATGCGGGCGATCTTGGTTTGCGCATCTTCAACAGTAACATTTACGCCAAACCAGCCATCACCAACTTCAGCCACTCGCTTGAGCGCCGGCGTACTCTCGCCACCGAAGATGATCGGCGGATAGGGCTTCTGCACCGGCTTGGGGTACATGCGGACTTTCGGGAAGCTGCAGAATTCGCCTTTGAACTCCGGTTCTTCCTCAGTCCAGAGGAGCTTCATTGCCTTGAGGTACTCACGGGTTCGCTCGCCCCGCCGCTCCCAGGGCACGCCGACCGCAGTGAATTCTTCGGCCAACCAACCCACACCTATGCCGAAGTCAAACCGACCACCGGAAAGTTTGTCCAGGCTGGCGATCTCTTTGGCCGTCACCACAGGGTTGCGTTCAGGCAGGAGGCAAATGCCAGTACCAAGTCGGATGGTCTTGGTGTGTGCGGCGGCAAAAGTAAGCGCGGTAAACGGGTCAAGAATATCAATCTTAGTGTTTGGCATTGGCAGTTTGCCGTCTTTGGAATAAGGATACTTCGAAGCGTACTGG
>JBGPOI010000125.1:0-11257 GCA_041487975.1 Binatia bacterium
AGAAAGAGAGGGGTGAGGGTGACCTGGACCATGGAGACCCCTCTTCCCGGCACGGTGGCTAAAGGAAATTCTCCCTGGCGGGTCCGCTGTTGCCCCTGGCAGGTGGTGAGCAGGGTTTGGAGACCAGGGAGGGGGAGGACCTCTGCGATTTTTCTTCCGTGCAGCGCTTCTTGAGAGATACCACAAAGGGAAGCAAAACTGTCGTTGGCAAGAAGGACGGAGCTGGTTTTATCGAGGAGGACAAGTGCCAGGGGAAACCGGTCAAAGACTTCTTGGTACAGATTGAGGGAGATCAATGTCTGGCAGCCTTGCAACCGTATCCTGAGCACTCAAGATTTAGGCCAGTAACTTTGCGTCCTACTCTTTCGAGTAGTTTGCCCTTTTCAGATTCCTTGTGCTTTGCGAAAGAAAAAGTTGTCCTTACCCACCTAGAGCGGGTCTCGATTGAATGAGTCCTAGTGGTGGTGCAGGCATCTTGCCTGCATGGTCAGCAACGCGGCCAAGATGGCCGCGCCACCAGGGCACAGGGGCAAATCCGAGTGAGAACCGCCTGAGGGCGGGCGGAGGCACCGCCTCGCCCTCAGAAAGGCTATCGGCAACAGCGGAAATTAATATAACGAGCTAACTCTTTGTGAAGAAATGAGTCTCAGAGGTGACCTGCCTCTACCAAAGCCTGCTGGAAGTGGCGCGCTCTGATCACCAAAGCGTCTTCACTCTGTCCCTCTGCTGCGTGCGCCAGGAACTCGCGTATAGCCAGAAGCGTGGCACGATTGCAGATGGATTCTAAGTCCGCACCGGCCAGCCCTTCGGTCTGTTCGGCAAGTTGAGCAAGGTTCAGCTCTTTTTCCACCGGCCGCTTGCGGGTGTGGACCTTAAGGATCTCCAGGCGGGAGTCGGTATCGGGCAGCGGAAGTTCTAAGAGGAGGTCAAAGCGGCCAGGCCGGCGCAACGCCGGATCCATCAGGTCCGGGCGGTTAGTGGCCGCGACCACCAACACTCCCTTGAGTTCCTCGATACCGTCCATTTCCGTGAGGATCTGGCTCACTACTCGGTCAGTGACGTGGGCGTCCCCGCCCCCGCCCCGAGCCGGGGCCAGCGCATCGATTTCGTCAAGGAAAAGGATGGTGGGGGCAGCCTGCCTGGCCTTTTTAAAGATTTCTCGCACTCCCCTTTCGCTCTCACCGATGTACTTGGACAGCAACTCTGGCCCTTTCACTGAGATAAAGTTTACCTCCATCTCTGAGGCGAGGGCTTTCACCGACAGTGTCTTTCCGATTCCCGGCGGACCGCTCAGGAGGATACCCTTGGGCGGGCGCATGCCGGCCCGCTGGAAGAGCGCGGCGTGTTTGAGAGGCCATTCTACTGCTTCGATGAGTTGCTGCTTGATCTCCTTGAGACCGCCCACGTCCTGCCAGCGGACATTGGGCACCTCGACAAAGACCTCCCGGATGGCCGACGGTTCCACCTCTTTAAGCGCAGCGGAAAAATCATCCATTGTGACTTTGAGATCCAAGAGCAACTCATAGGGAAGCTCTTCGGCAAAGTCGATCCGGGGCATGATCCGGCGCAAGGCAGTCATTGCTGCCTCCCGCGTCAGGGCCGCCAGGTCGGCGCCGGTAAAGCCGTGCGTGACCTCGGAGAGTCGCGGGAGCTGTACATCCTCGGCCAAGGGCATTCCCCGCGTGTGAATCTCCAGGATCTCCAGTCTGGCCCGGGCGTCAGGGATGCCGATCTCGATCTCACGGTCAAAGCGGCCAGGCCGACGCAACGCCGGATCAAGCAGGTTTGGGAGGTTAGTAGCGGCAATGACAACGACCTTGCCTCGCCCTTCCAGACCGTCCATGAGGGCGAGGAGCTGAGCCACCACCCTTCTCTCCACCTGTTTCTCCCCCCCCATCTCCTCGCGTTTGGGGGCGATAGCATCGATCTCATCGATAAAGAGAATGCTGGGGGCGTGGCGCTGGGCATCCTCGAAGACCGACCTCAGTTTGGCCTCTGACTCGCCATAAAACTTCCCCATGACTTCGGGCCCACTCAGATGGGTAAAGTAGGCCTCGGTCTCATTGGCTACTGCCCGAGCGATTAGCGTCTTGCCAGTTCCCGGTGGGCCGTGGAGCAGAACGCCTTTAGGCGGCTCAATGCCGAGTTTGTCAAAGATCTGTGGATAGCGCAGGGGCAGCTCCACCATTTCACGGATCTTTCGTACGATTGCCCCAAGCCCACCAATATCTTCATAAGAGATCCGCTCCTCTTTGCCCTTTTCCCCTTTCCCTTCTTGTAGGTGGATGAGGGTGGTCGGCTGGAGGATCACTGCATCCCCAGGTGTCGTACTGACGACGGTGAAGTTTTGGGATCGGGAACCAACAAGGATTGCCCGGACTCGGTCTCCAGTTATCAGCGGCAATCCTTCTAGCAACCTGCCGACGTAGGCCAGGTCCTTATTCCGGCTGAGGAAAGGGGAGCCGCCTTCAGGGGCGAGGGTAACATGTGTGGCCGGCTGGCAGGCCACCGCTCCGACCCCGACCTTTTCGTCCAGGCCCACTCCGGCATTAGCGCGGATGATCCCATCTATCTGGATCAGGCCCTGACCCCGTGCTTCACGAAAGGCGGGCATAGCCTTGGCCGCCGTTCGGCGTTTCCCCTGAATCTCGATGACCTCCCCTACCTGCACCCCTAACTTTTCCATGTCCGCGGGGTCCATTCGGGCCAGCCCTCTGCCTACATCCTTTCCCAAAGCTTCTGCCACTTTGAGAGAGAGTCTCTTTTCTGCACCAAAGGTGTCTTTCTGTTCGGTGGTCATGGCTGTTGTCCTCGTCTTATCCTCTCTATGGTGGAATAAGTATTTTTATCCATCTATCACTAAATCTGGCAGGCTGTCCTCCCAGCCACAGGGCGTGGCATATTACGCTCCAGCACTGATAGGTGGGAAAAGGTAGGTTACCTGGATGTCTTTTGGGAGCAGCTCCCCCACTCGATGAAGCGCTCCGATGAAAAGGAGTCCTGTCTCCCCTTCTCCTAGCGTCTCCGCAATTCGCCCGGCGATAAAAATATCGCGCCTGTGCATCAGATCAGCTGCCGCTTGCGAGTCTGTTGGCCCCGTTCCCTCTACCGTCGTCTTCAGAAGGCGGTGCTCTTCTAGCAACAGTTCGGGATCCTCCGTCCCCATTAGTATGGCTCCACGGCCAACCAGCCGCAAAAGAAGCTGATAATTCTTACTGCCTTTTGCTGCAACTTCTCGGACAATAGCGAGTTCATGGCTACAGCAAGGAAGCCCATCCTGGTAGATCCTGACCCGGCGGAAGTTCAGGGGGAGAGAGAACACCCGCTGGGCCACCAAGTCCCAAAACCCTTCTATCCTCCGGATGTGCTCCTGCCACTTGCGGGCTCCGTAGCGGGAGAGGTACTCCTTTTTCAGACTCTCGGAAAGGGAGCCCATGTCGGCGCTGGAATGGAGAATGGGAATGTACAGGAGCTTCCTGCCTGCTGCTTTGATCATACGCTTGTCACAATCAGAGCTTATTTGCTTCCAGCCCTCCAGGTTGCATTGCGTAGAGTAACTGAGGTTTTGGAAAAGACTTGCAGATGAACAAGCCAGCAACCTGCATTATTGTTTGTTAACGTGTGTTGCCCCGTCAGAGGTGGGACCTACCCACAGACGGAGGTGCTGGGGCTCATACGCAAGAATAGCATAGTAGTCGGTTTGGATGTACACAAAGACTCGATCGTCCTAGCGGTACTGCAGCCCGGCCTTGATCTTGGCCGGCACCCGTGATCGCTTGGCCATCGTGAGCTCGTCAAAATAGGCATTCGACGGCATGGTAGTCCCTTTTCCCTTCCAGTGTAGGGAAATACCATCCGGAAGAGTATCCCTCTTTGCCTCCTCTGCAGCGTCGCCCTCCATCAACTGGAGATTCCTGCCACCGGGCGCCTCGTCCATCTGCCCGGTTACGGTCTGATCCTTGTCTTCAAGATCGTCGCCACAGACGGTGACATTGAGTACTGGGCGACCAACGACCTGCCGATGAGTGAGCTGACCCGCGTCAAATGGGCGGGCTACGCCTGAACTATTGAGCCCTACCATGTAACACCTATGGATATTAAAGGACACGACAAGTCCACCGTCCAAAGGACGCCGTGTCCCTCTTGCTAAACTTTGGCTATATTACAACTTAAGGGGAATCTCTCGGGAGTAGGAGGAAGGACATGAAGCTAAGGACGACCATCTCTCTGGTTTTGTCGGTGTTGTGGGTGGGCAGCGTGAGTGCGCAGTCGCCATACCCAGACCGCCCCGTGGACCTACGGCTGACTGGAACGCTGCTTCCGGTTGAGGCACAGAAACGCGATGACTTGGCCACGGTCAACATCTTCGTGCGAGAGACGCCGTTGGTCCTGAGGATCGGCAAGGTAGAGGACCTCACGACGCAGGAACGAGCGCGGGCGATAAAAGATGATGTCCTGTTGCGACAGGTGCGCTTCTATGGGCCCGATACTCTGATGGAGCGGATGCTGAAGCCGGAGATCCTCGGTCGGGTGCTCACCATCGAGGGTTGGCTTGATACCACCCAAAGACGCTTTCAGGTGACAGCGGTAGAGGAAGTCACAGGAGCGACACCACAAAAACAATAAGGGTCATCGTACGGAACCCCATGTCTCGGCAGCAAGTCTCGCAGCCCCTGTCGCAGCAGATCGCTTTGGTCACTGGAGGGAATCGCGGCATCGGCTTTGAGGTCTGCCGACAGCTCGCCACCCTCGGCCTGCGTGTCATACTCACCGCACGTGATCCCATGAAGGGACGCGAGGCCGCGGCACAGCTGCGCGCCGGCGGCTCCGCCGTCGAGTTTCACCAACTCGACGTGACCAAGAAAAAGATCCGTGTCTCCCCCGCACGTGGTGATTGTCGGTGGTAGCTACGGAGGGCGCACGATGAAGCTTGGATTGCTCGGCCAGAAAAGTTTACTCTGGGCGTTGAGAACCGCCTTCTTTCCGTGGGCGATAACCTCTTCAGCCGCCCGAGCAGACGCCGGCGCGCCCAACGGGATTACCAACATCTTCAAGCCGCTCTCCACCCCAGCCGAGGCGATCTATGAAGTCTCAGTGCTGGTGCTGACAATCTGTGCAGGAATCTTTTTGATCGTTGGTGGTCTGCTAGCCTACACCATCATCCGTTTTCGGCGTCGTCCAGATGACGATGGCCGCGAGCCGCCACAGGTCTATGGGAGCAATCAGCTCGAACTCGCCTGGACGGTGATCCCGATTCTGATCGTCTTCGTGCTCATCCTGGTGACGGCGCGCACGATTGCCGATGTGCAGAATGCCGCCCGGCCCGCTGGCGCGCTTGACGTGACGGTGGTCGGCCACCAGTGGTGGTGGGAAATCCGCTACCCGGAACTTGGCATTGTCACCGCGAACGAGCTGCATGTACCGGTCAGTGACCCGACCAAACGCCGGCCGACTTTTCTTAAATTGGAATCGGCGGATGTCGCGCATAGCTTCTGGGTGCCGCAGCTCGCCGGCAAAACCGATGCGATTCCCAACCGCGATAACCAGATGTGGATCGAACCCAAACAACCGGGAACCTATCTCGGGAACTGCGCCGAGTACTGCGGCACGCAGCACGCGCGCATGCTCCTCCGCGTGATCGTGCACCCCCCGGGCGATTTCGAGAAGTGGGTAGCAGCGCAGCAAGATCCGCCGGTTGATGATCCGCAGGTGCAAGCCGGTCGCAATGTGTTTTTTTCCACCCCCTGTGTCAACTGTCACGCCATCAATGGCACGAAGGCTGAGGGGACGTTCGGTCCTGACCTGACGCATCTGATGAGCCGTGCAACGCTCGGCTCAGGCGCCGCGCCTAATACGCCCGAGAAACTACGAGTCTGGCTCCGAGACCCACAGCTGCTTAAAGAAGGCTGTCTCATGCCAAACATGCAACTGGCGGACACGGAACTCGATCACATCGTCGCATACCTGTTGACGCTAAAGTAGGCCGAGAGGAGAGAGCATGGCTAGTCAAGACCTCGCCCTGTCGCCGGCGGCGGAAACATCTCTGCCACTCACGGCGCGGTTGCATGCCTTAGTCGTCACCGTCGATCACAAGCAACTGGGCCTGATGTATATCGGCACCGCCCTGCTCTTCTTGGTAGTGTCGGGCGGCATGGCGGCAGTGATACGCCTGCAGTTAGCCGTGCCGAACAATACCTTAGTTTCGCCGCAGGTCTTCAACCGTCTCTTCACTATGCACGGCACGGCGATGGTCTTTCTGGTCGGCATGCCGCTTATCGCCGGGCTGATGAATTATCTCGTGCCGTTGATGATCGGCGCGCGGGATATGGCCTTTCCCCGACTCAACGCGTTTGGTTACTGGATGTTTCTCTTCGGTGGGCTGCTGCTCTACTTCAGCTACCTGGCCGCGCCGGGGCTGGCGGGGCATGGCTCAGCTCCGGACGTGGGCTGGTTTGCCTACGCGCCGCTGACAGGCCGGGCCTTCTCCCGCGGCCACAGCACGGATTACTGGATTCTCAGCCTGCTGGTCAGCAGCGGCGGGAGCATTGTATCGGCCATCAACGTCATCACCACCATCGCCAGCCTCCGGTGCAAAGGAATGACGCTCATGCGCATGCCGCTCTTCGTCTGGATGATGCTCGTCGTGTCGGGAATGATCATTCTGGCGCTACCGCCGTTATCCGCCGCCCAGATCATGCTGCTGCTGGACCGATTTCTGGGCGCTCGCTTCTTCGACACCCAGGCGGGGGGCTCAGCCGTGCTGTGGCAACACTTCTTCTGGATCTTCGGACACCCCGAGGTGTACATCTTGATGATTCCGGGCTTCGCTTGTGCGTCGGAGATCATCCCCGTCTTTTCCCGCAAGCCCATCTTCGGCTACCCGGCCATGGTGGCGGCGACGGTGATGATCGGCTCTATCAGCATGGGCGTCTGGGCACATCACATGTTCGCCGTGGGCATGACGGCCATGGGCAACACCTTCTTCGCCATCTCGACGCTGCTCATAGCGGTGCCGACGGGGATCAAGCTCTTCAACTGGCTGGCGACGATGTATGGGGGCCAGATTCGCTTTGAGCTGCCCATGCTGTTCTGCCTCGGCTTCCTGTTTCAATTCCTCCTCGCCGGGTTGACCGGGGTGATGCTGGGCGTGGCCCCGTTCGACTGGCAGTTGACCGATTCCTACTTCGTGGTGGCGCACTTCCACTACGTGCTGGTCGGCAGCTTCCTCTTCACGATCTTTGCCGCCATCTACTACTGGTATCCCAAGGCCAGCGGGCGGATGCTCAACACGAAGCTGGGGCTATGGCATTTCTGGCTCTTTGCCCTTGGCTTTCATCTCACCTTCGATCCCCAACACCTCGCCGGCATCCTCGGCATGCCGCGGCGTATTTACACCTACGACGCGGGCCGCGGCTGGGAGATCTACAATCTGATCTCCTCGCTCGGGGTCATCTTCCAAGCCGGGGGCATTCTCTGCCTGGTGATCAACCTGCTCTGGTCGCTGAGGCATGGTGAGCCTGCGGGTGACGATCCGTGGGACGCCTGGACGCTGGAGTGGTCAACCACCTCGCCGCCGCCGGCATACAACTTCGAGACGCTGCCGGAAGTGCGGAGCCGCCGTCCGCTGTGGGACCTGAAACACCCGGAAGATCCGGACTGGAAGTACGAATGAACCTAGGAGCGTAGCCATGACAAACGCTGCCGCTGCAACACTACCTCCTGAATCTGCCGAGTGGACGTTGCCGTCTCGCCGAAAGATAGCCGTGGCCTGTCTGATTTGCACGGAGGCCGCGCTGTTCACGATCTTCGTCGTGGCCTACCTGTTTTATATCGGTAAAAGCGTAACCGGCCCCTCCCCAGCAGCAGAACTAGAGATCCCAGTCCGATCCACTATCTGTTTGTTATCTAGCAGCCTCACGATCGTGTTGGCTGAGCGCGCCTTCAGACGAGAGCACACGGGCGGCTTTCGGCTCTGGTGGCTGATTACCATTCTCCTCGCAGTGGAGTTCCTGCGCTCGACTGCCTGCGAATGGCAAAGGCTGCTCACCACCCACCAGCTCACGATCAGCACCAATCTCTTCGGGACGACCTTCTACTCACTGATCGGTTTACATGCCAGCCATGTCATTGTCGGCTTAATCCTGCTCGTGTTGGTCTTGATCTTGAGCCTGCGCGGACATGTGGAGCAGGCGCACGCCGAGCACCTCGAGATGCTCTCGTGGTACTGGCATTTCGTCGATGCGGTCTGGGTCGTCGTCTTCACCGTAGTGTACCTCATCGGCCGTTGACCAGTCGCGACGGAGGACAGAGATGACATCTGAGCGGACGCAAGAGCAAGTTCCCGGGACCATCGCGATGCCGGCGCCGACCGTCTGGCCCTTTGTCACCGCGTTCGGCCTCACATTGCTCTGCGCGGGGCTCGTAACACACTTCGTGGTCAGTGGGGTCGGCCTGGTGTTGGCTCTGCGAGGCGCGGTGGGGTGGTTTCGCGAGGTTCTCCCATTAGAGAGGCACGAGTTCGTACGCGTGCGCCCGGTGGAGCAGCGCGCCAAGCCTATTAAGGTGTCTCCCCGCACGGTAGCTCATCTCAAAGCCGGTGAGGCTGGGCATCGGGTACGCATCCCCACCGAGATCCATCCCTACTCATCTGGCCTGAAAGGCGGCCTCGTGGGCGGGATGGCGATGGCGATGGTGGCGTGCGCGTATGGCCTCATCGCGTACCGCAGCGTGTGGTATCCGATCAACCTACTCGCCGCCGCTGCCCTACCCTCTTTAACTGACGCGGACCTGGCGCAGTTGACCGCCTTCAATGGTAGCGCTTTCGTCACGGCTGCGCTCACCCATGGAGTGATCTCCCTACTCGTCGGGCTACTCTTTGCCGTACTGCTGCCAATGCTGCCGTCGCGTCGCGCCGCGTTCTGGGGCAGCTTGACGGCCCCGCTCCTATGGTCGGCGCTGGTCTGGGCGACACTGAAGCTGATTAATCCGGCACTGAATGCCCGGATTGAGTGGCTCTGGTTCGTCGCCTCCCAAGTGGCTTTCGGGCTCACGACCGGCTACGTGGTCCACCACACGAAAATGGTCGAGACGATGCAGACGTGGCCGTTAGCGGCAAGAGCGGGCCTGGAGGTTCCCGGATTGCTGCACGAGAAGGGAGAGAACGAATGACGGTGGGGCGTCGGGTCATGGTGGTCTGTATAGGCATCATCACTCTCGGCTACATCTCAGGATGTGATTGGATGCCCGGAAAACCTCTGGAGGGGGAGCGCTGGATATCTCCTGCACAATTAATGAATTTCTCCGCTTTGTACGCTCAGCGCTGCTCGGGCTGTCATGGCGCCGACGGACGCCGGGGAGTTGCGCGTCCCTTGAACGACCCGCTTTATCTGGCTCTCGTGAGTGAGGACACGTTGCGCGGGGTGATCGCCAGAGGGGTGTCCGGCACGAGTATGCCCGCCTTCGCGCAACAGGCCGGGGGCAACCTTACCGACAAGCAGCTCGAGGTATTGGTCGAAGGCATAAGGTCACGATGGGGAGAGCCGAAAAAGTTCACGGACGTAGTTCTTCCTCCCTATAGTCTCCATGATGCCATCGCTAGGGGCTCGGGTCCCGGTGACCCGCGGCGCGGCGCAGTTGCGTACCAGACCTACTGCGCCCAGTGTCATGGTACGGATGGCGGCGGGAGTGCCAAAGGCGGGTCGGTGGTTGACCCAGCCTACCTGGCGCTCGTCAGTGAGCAAGCTTTGCGCACTGCGGTTATCGTTGGCCGGTCAGACCTGGGAAAACCGGACTGGCGCGCGAATCTCCCTGGCCGGCCCATGACTCCCCAAGAAATCTCTGATGTCGTAGCGTGGCTCGCGTCACACCGAGAGGGAGGACTGGTAGCACAGCGGGAGGCGGGCAAAGAGAGGAGGTGAGAAACACCATGGTCGCGAAAGGACGGGGAGCAAATCAGACAACGCCGGCAGGAATCTCCCGCCGCGGCTTCTTAGGCAGGCTGGGGGTCGCGCTCAATGTCATTGCCGCGACACTCCTGGCTCTCCCTGTGATTGGGTATGTCTTTTCTAGCTTCCGCCGCCAAGGACCGTATGCAGCGTGGATCACGCTCGGTGCGCTGGAAAACTTCCCGGAGAACCAGACCCGCTTGGCAACATACCGTAATCCGTTCACGCGCCCCTGGGATGGAGCGACCGCAGATATCCCATGCTGGGTGCGGCGGATCGCGGGAGAGAAGTTTCAGGTGTTCGCCGTCAACTGTACGCATCTCGGTTGTCCGGTACGCTGGTTCCAGGAGTCGCACCTGTTCATGTGCCCCTGCCACGGCGGTGCGTTTTATGAGGACGGCTCACATGCCTCCGGACCACCGCCGCGCGGGTTGTACGAGTACGACTACAAGATTGAGCAGGGGCAACTCTGGGTACGGGGTGGTCAGCTCCCCACTTTGTCTGAACCGCTCTGAGGCCAGGCAGGGTGCTGAAAAACTCTCCGTTCATCCTTACGACGTACTCAGGACGAACGGAGGAGAGATTGAATCATTGAAGATTTTCCGTTCATGCTGAGTTTGTCGAAGCATGCACCCTGCTAGGCGGAAAGAAGGAACCGCGCATGCTGAGAAAAATTGCCATCTGGATTGATGACCGGTTGCGCGTCAGCAAGCTATTCGATTCGACCGCGGGACACACGGTGCCGGCGAGTTCTGGCAGTTGGTTCTATGTCTTCGGTAGCGGCACGCTGCTCTGTTTTGTTATCCAGGTCGTGACCGGCATCTGCCTGGCCTTCGTGTACGTGCCTTCCGCCGATGAGGCGTATACCAGTCTGGAGTATCTGAATTACCAGCAATCTCTGGGTTGGTTCCTGCGTGCGCTGCATTACTGGGGTTCCAACTTTATGATTGGCATCATGGCCGTGCACATGGCGCAGGTGTTCCTGTTCGGGGCGTACAAGTACCCGCGTGAGCTGACCTGGATCTCGGGCTGCATTCTTCTGCTGCTCACACTGGGCATGGCTTTCACCGGACAGATCCTGCGCTTCGACCAAAATGCCTACTGGGGGCTGGGCATCGGAGCGGCGATCATGGGCCGGACTCCTTTCATCGGACCGAACCTCGTGCATTTGCTGCTGGCCGGCCCGATCATTGCGGGTGAGACGCTCTCGCGTTTTTTCACCTTGCACGTGTTTGTCATTCCTGGCCTCGTCATCGCGCTCGTCAGCCTGCATCTCCGGTTAGTGCTCACGAAGGGCATCAATGAGTACCCCA
>JBGPOI010000126.1:0-11094 GCA_041487975.1 Binatia bacterium
GACGACTGCGACGACGTAGGGGGTCCGTTCCTTGAAATACGGGTGATACGGTTTGTCGAAAACGACAAAGGTGCGAACCGTTCCTCGTCCTGAGGCGGACACCCACGTCAGTGTTCGCGCATCGGCGCCGCACCGCAGACACGCCTGTGAACGAGCATAGTAGGCGCCGCACGGGCATCGGGCCAGCACAAAGTTGCCGCTGTCGAGGGCTTCCCAGAAAGGCTGATCTTCCACCGGAACGACTCGCCTGGGAGGTGCAGGCGTGGCTTGGGTTTCTTTGTCGTTCATTGTTTACTCCCAGAAGGCTTTACGCTACGCCGAGGATCACCGCCGACTGAGCCAGTCCCGCGCCAGTGATCCCGACATTTGTGACGAGCGCAGTGCGAGCCCCAGGCACTTGCGTCGGGCCGCCCTCGCCGCGAAGCTGGCGGGTTCCCTCGGCAAGATGCGTAAAGCCTTGGACATAGGCCCAGGAATGGAGCGTGCCAGACGTGTTGCAGGGACGCTTGGAGTCCCACCGGAAGTTCCCGGCGCGGACCCAGTCCGCTGCTTCACCACGTGCGCACAGCCCGTATGCTTCGAGCTGCAACGCAGCAATGATGGTGAACGCATCGTAGAATTGAAACACGTCGATGTCTTCAATACCGAGACCTGCTGTCCCAAAGGCTCTGCTGCGCGCCGGCTCGACGTCGAGATCCGCTGGCCCCAAAATGGTGTTGGACCCACGCGCGTAGCCTTGGCCGACCTCGTGGCAGGTGCCAAAGCCCAGCAGCTCGACTGGCGTGGTCTTCAGGTCACGTGCCCGTTCTGCAGTGGTCACGATGAAGGCAATCGCGCCATCGGTCACCAGACAGTAATCGAGCAGATGTAGCGGCCTCACAATGAACGGCGAGTTCTGATGATCGTCGACAGTAATGGGGCGATTGAACATATAGGCATCGCTGCGCGGGACCGCATTGAAACGCAGGGCAACAGCGATCTCAGCCAGATCTGCGGAGGACTTGCCGTACTTGTGCAAGTAGCCTTGGGCCATAAGAGCAGCCTGTGCACCGGGAGAGAAGAGGCCGAAGATGGAGTTCTGGTCCTGACCGCCAGCGCCAATCGTGATCGTTTGTGAACGCGCATTCGTGGCGTGAACGCACATCACGTACTCCGTCGTTCCTGCCTCGATCAGGCCGATCGCCGCCATGGTCGCGAAAATCCCGGATGCGCCACTGGAGTCGATCTGCAGCGTCGAGTTCGTACCAAGGGAGGCCCGGCTGGCAGCCATGCCAGACGTGCGCTCGCCGAATCCGGGCTGGTAGATGTAGCCGTTCACTTTGCTACGTTCGAGTCCGGAATCGCTCAAGGCCAGCTCAATCGCGTCCCAGGCCAGCTTCTCTGCGCTGGTTCCCGGAATGACACCTTGAGGAGTAACGCCCAAACCGGCGATTGCGTATTTATGCATGGTGCGTAACGGCCTTATCCTGGCGGTATTAGGTTTGCTTTTGTGCGTCGAGGGCAGCTTTGAAGTCCTGCGTGCGCAGTGTAGCAAGGACCTTGAAATCATCGTCCAGGACATCGAACAAGGCGTCCGTCTCGCCTCGCACGCTGTAGTGCAACACACAGCCGTTAGCGCCGCCGCCTTCGCGATGCGCGTCTCCCGCTGGACTGGAGGTATACCTGCCGACTGGACGCACCTCTCTTATTTTGCCATTAGCTTCATAGATAATATGTTCACCGTCGACGACGAAGGTGTTGGTAAGAGCGAGGTGGCGGTGCAGAAAGATCTGTTTGTTGGGTTCAAATTTGATAATGAAATCAGCGATGTTCTTTGCCTCATCGACAGAGAATATGAAGACCACGAGGTGTTTGAAGTCACCTAACTCACGCCACCGGATATTGCGGTCGTCGAAGCGATAGGATGTTGTCTGGGATTCGCCAGGAGTTGCCATGGTTCGTTTTCCTAACTTATTGGGATCATGTCTAGCAGCTCGCCGAGTATATCTACAAGTCAACAATCTCTGCAACCGCTCCGATGCCCAAGACAACATCGCCTTTTTCCCGGTGACCTATAGCCGCTGTATTGCTTCCGCTCTGCTCACTCGTGATCTTCTCCGGGACCCCGTGAGCGCGAAGAGCTTTGTGTAAAAAGGCCTCGGCTGCTGCCCGATCGCGTCGTGGCGTCAGCAGAAAGTCTACGGTTTGTCCATCTTTATCGACGGCACGAGATAACAATTTCCCTTCGCCTTTGCTGCTGATGTAGGTCTCATCTTAAACTCCATCCGCCGCCCTCCTCCCCACACCTGTCTTATACGGTAAGATTAGCGGAAGAGGGATAAAGAAGAAATTTCGCGACAAAACCGCCGCGCGCACCTGGAACGGAACTGACTCACTTCGGGAGTGGGAACTCCCGAAGTGAGAGGGTTCTACTTGCTGAAGACGCAGGAGAGGATGAGGATTAGGATTAGAAGAGTGACTCGCAACACCCCTCCTGCTACAAAGGGAACAACATGTTTGGACGGATGGATTGGAGGATTCTATGCAAGACACCCAGCATTCAGACAGGACTGTAGACGCTTTGCTGGAGAGAGCCCGAGGGATCGCACGACTGGCGGCCGAGCGCTCCCAGGCCATCGAACAGCAACGCCGACTTCCCGATGATCTCATAACCGCACTGAGAGAGTCGGGGTTGCTCCGCATCCTGCAACCGTCCCATTGGGGGGGCTATGAGATGGACCTGGGGACTTTCGTGCGCGTGGCGACCGAGATTGCCAAGGGCGATACTTCAACCGGGTGGGTCTATTGCATCTTAGGGATCCATAATTTCTGGATCGGCTGTGTAGAGCCGGAATTGCAACACGAGATCTGGGGCAAGGATTCCAACGTACTCATGGCTGACTCGTTCGCTCCTGTGGGCGTAGTCCAACCGGCATCCGCAGGCTACCGGCTCAGTGGGAGTTGGAGCTTCTTAAGCGGTCTGTGGTGCAGCGATTGGGTGGCGGTCGGTGCCCTCGTTGCGCCTGAGCAAGGCGGCAAGCCCGAATGGACGATGTTCTTTGTGCCGAAGACGGATTATCGGGTGGATGATCAATGGCGTGTCGTTGGCATGCAAGGGACAGATAGTAATACCATCGTGGTTGAGGATGTGTTTGTTCCCCACCACCGCGTCTTCTGGTTAGAGCGTGCTGAACGGACTGGTAAGGCTCCTGGCCACAAGCTGAATACTGGACCTTTGTATCGGTTGCCCTTTGTTCCCTCTCTAGGGTTGGCACTGACGCCGGCGGCCGTGGGGTCGGCGCGAGCGGCTGTTGCTCACTTTCAGCAATGGATTCAGACGCGCGTGCCTGTCTACTCGACGAGTGGAGCACCTCAGAAAGACATGTCCAATGCCCAGATGGCGCTGGCCGAAGCCTCCACGACGTTAGACGCGGTGGAAGGACTGATGCTGCGGTGCGCCGAGGAAATCACCTCTCTGTACAGTCAGGAGGGCCGGATACCGACCGAGCAGGAGCGGGCACGGTATTACGCGTGGCGAAGCTACATCGTGCGACAGGCCAGCCGAGTCGTAGATCGACTGTTTGAGTTAAGCGGAGGTCATGCCATTTATCTCCAACATCCGCTCCAACGGATTTGGCGCGACGTACATGCCGCAAGCCAGCATCTGGGTTTACAGTTCGAGTCCGCGATGGAGGCGTATGGGCGCACCATGGTAGGACTGCCCAGTGGTGTACTGCTGTAGCTAATTGTCTGCCTGGTGCCCGACAGCCACCATCTCGTGAGGGTATTAGTATGAAAGAATCAGTCCACAAGGTCTGCCAGCCTGAATCTGGCCGCATTTTCATTTCTGGGCCGTGACGCGTCACGCCGACATTGTCAAGATCAATCGGCCTTCGCTGAGCCTGATCGCTTCGACATCCGGCGCCCAAACGCGGCAGACCATCTTGCCTTTGGACTGGAGTGCATGTTTGCCTGGGGGCGCATCTGGCCCGAATGGAACTGCACGCATTCTTCTGCGAACTATTGCCGCAGATCGAATCGATTGCACTGGCGGGCGAACCCGAATACACTCGTATCTGGTCAAGTCAGGCGATTCTACGCGAGGAGGAGACACAATGGTAAAGTACATCATCTGTGCGAAGCGCAAAGCTGGCATGCGCTACGATCCGTTGACTATCGAGGTCAAACACAACCCATAAAAAGGAGAGCAACAATGGCAACATATTCCATCGACGCAGTGGAAATATTTGGTCAAGGAGTGCTTCAAGCCGAAGGCGTGGTTATTGACAAAGATGGCTACGTGTACGGAGGCGGGCGCAACGGCATTATTTACAAAGTCAGCCCGGATGGCAAGGTCAGCGAACTCGTCACCTTGCCGAGCGGATCGATTCCTAATGGGATTACGATGGATCGCAACGGCGATCTCGTTTACTGCGATCTAGGAAAGCAAGCCGTCGTGCGGGTGACGCAACGTGGACAAGTGTCGTCGATCGCCGATCGGGTCGGTGATGTGAAACTGACGCTACCCAATTTCGCCTCGTACGACGCTGACGGTAACCTGTATGTGTCGAACACCAGCACGCGGGATATCAACACAGTCCTGCCCGAGCTGTCGAATCCCGAGCCCAATGGCGCGCTCGTGCGCATTCGTCCCAATGGCAAAGGCGATGTCGTGGCTACCGGTATTTATGCCGCCAATGGCACTGCCATCGACCCCCGCGAAGAAGCAGTTTACGTCCTGGAAAGCTCGCGGAACGACTGTCTGCGCATTGCCCTGAAGAAAGACGGCACGTTTGGCAAAGCTGAAGTCTACTCGAAGGACTTTCCAGCCCTACCGGATGGGATGGCGTTCGATGTGGAGAATAATCTTTATGTGACCCTGCCTGGCTTCGCCAAAAGCGGGACGCTCGTTCCGGCCAATCAGATTATCAAAGTCGATCCGCGGGGGCAGTGGTCGCTTTTGGTTGATGATCCGGAAGGAAAAAAGCTCATTCTCCCAACGAACTGTGCGTTTGGTGGACCAGGGTTGCAAGACCTTTACTTTGCTAACCTGGAAGGCGACCATTTCAGTCGGTTGCACACGCCATTTCGTGGCCACCCGCTGTATCATCAGCGCTAGAGGCGAAGACAAGGTGACTGGTCGAATGGATGGGAAAGGCTGCTGACTCGGACGGAGAAAACACGATCTAATGAATTTTGACGAACAAAACCGGTAACGGTGTCAGGGTGCTCCCTTTCCTGCCCAGTGGGCGACGATACCTGTAGCTAACGATCGTGGTATTGTTGAATTCGGTTGTGGGAAACATTAAACATAGTGCACAAAGAGGAGGGTCCGATGCTGCGCAAGCATAAGCTGAAGAAAACGCTACAAGCGGGAAGCGTTGCTTTGGGCCCGACCATCTTGGAACTGCGGAGCCCAAGGGTGGTGTATCTCATGGCTGCCGCTGAGGTGGATTTCGTTTTTCCGTACGGAACCTTAGTCTTCCATTAACAACCGTCTACGAAACAACTGAAGGAGGAATATAATGAGTAACTATACAATCATTGACGTCGATACCCATGTCACGGAAAAGCCGGACCTCTGGACCAGTCGCGCCCCTGCCCGGATGCGCGACCGTGTGCCGCGCATCGAAACCGATAACGATGGGCGCCTGTCGTGGGTTGTCGGTGGGAGCCCGATGCTGGCGAGCCCTGGGTTGACCGCCACCGCCGGTGTGGGGAGTATGAAAAACCCGCCCAAGACCTACGAGGAGATGCACCCGGGGGCGTACGATGCTCAGGAGCGGCTCAAGTACATGAACAAAATGGGTATCTGGGCGATGGTCATGTATCCAAACGTCGGCGGGTTTGGCGCGCAGGAGTTCTTGAAGTTGGGCGACCCCGAGCTGATGCTCACCTGCGTGCAGATATACAACGATTGGCAGACCGAGTGGGCGTCGGCCGATGCGCGCCGCTTGCTGCCCATCACCTCGATGCCGTTCTGGGATGTGAAAGCCGCAGTGAAGGAAGTGCGCCGCTGCGCTGCCATGGGGCACAAGGGCATTCTGTTCACCGGGGAGCCGCAATACTGGGGGCAGCCGCTGCTGGGCGACCCGCATTGGAATCCGCTGTGGGAGGTGGCGGTTGAGCTGGACCTGCCGATTAGTTTTCACATCGGTTCGGGCAACATGGAGGCGGGTCTACTGCAAAACAAGATCGCGGCGTACGGTCGCATGGCCGCGTTTACCGAGCTGTCGGTCGATATCTTCCTGCGCAACGGCATCCAGCTGAACGACTTGATAATGTCTGGAGTGCTGGCGCGTTATCCCCAGATCAAATTCATTTCAGTGGAGAGTGGCATCGGGTGGATTCCGTTCGTGCTCGAAGCGCTCGATTACCAGTTCCGCGGCAATGATGTGGCAGAGGAGCACCCGGAATTCGACCTTCTGCCGTCGGAGTACTTCGCCCGTAATGTGTACGCTTGCTACTGGTTCGAGCAGACCGCGCCGCGGCGTCTGATCGACAAGGTGGGGGTCGATAACATCCTCTTTGAGACTGACTTTCCGCATCCGACCTCGCTGTATGGAGACGAAGTGCACGCCCGGATCAAAGGCGGCCTCTCCGACTGTGAAGAATCAGTGCGGCGCAAGATCCTCTGGGGTAACGCGCAGAAACTCTACAAAGTCGAGGGTCCTTCCGCGGCGGACGAGGCGAAGCGCGAAGCGTAGGTGGAAAATTCGGGACGTTCTTGAATTACTGGAATTTCTCTGAATCCCGCTTCTGCAACGTCTTGTAAATCGTGGAGCCGTCAGCGCCCGTTTTGCCGGTGTTATCGCGGTCGGTGTCTTCATGCGGCTTCTCCCATCGTCTTCTCGTTTGCTGCCGGGGCAACCCGGCTCCTCTCCTCCCTGTTCTGTCAGTGCATCTGCTTTCCCTTGAGTGAGAAAATGCGCCGGAGGTTTCTTTTGGAGTGTTGGGGATGCGTGAAGGCTTGCAGCACCCCCATGCCTGGCATGTCCAGGAGTTGCCCCAAGGCGTTGTCTACCGCGTCAGGAAATCGTTCTGCTGCTGCTCGTGCGTCATGCTCCAGCAGGTAGCGGACGTACCGCAAAATATCAGCGCACGCGGCAGACCGGACAATTAACCTCCGGCGCGTCACTTCTTCCGCCTCTGCCGGAGTTTCGACGGATGCTTCTTCAGGAGCGCAGCTGAAACTGGAGGGGATTTTACATCCGGCTATGGCTTACAGCGGTTTGCACTTGAATGAAGAAAGAAAGAAGGCAGGCCGGAATAAGCGGAGCGTTTCCGGCATGGACGACCTGGTCTGTCTTCTCGCTCAAATGAAAACCGCTGTAACTTGACAATGCCTACAGCAGTTGCGAAGCTGAGGTCGCGAACTCGCGGTGAGTACACGAAAACACGGATCTGTACGGAAAGAGGAAAGGTGCCATGGCCGAACAGACGATCGTCTTTGCCCAAGGGATCGAGATGCCGCCGGACATTCTCGCGCAGGTGCAGCAAATGAAACCGGCGGGCTTTACGTTGCAGATGCTACCGCCCGGTGCCAGCGCCGCGGAGATTGCCGCAGCGATTCGCGAAGCCGAGTACCTGCTAGGCTTTCCTCGTTTCCTGCCGGACGAAGCCTATACGGAAGCCAAGCGCCTCAAGCTGCTCCAAGTGCTGAGCGCCGGCTACGACTACGTCAACATCGCCGGGGCGCGCAAGGCCCGCATCCCCATTTGCTCGAACGGCGGCGCCAACTCCGTGGCGGTGGCTGAGCACGCCATCATGCTCATGCTGGCGGTCTATCGCAAGCTGGTGACGTTCCATCAGAACGTGGCCGGTGGCCGGTGGCATCAGGGCATCCCGCGCACCGTGGACATCTTTGAGCTGGAAGGCAAAACGGTCGGCCTGGTGGGATTGGGCAATATCGGCCGGCAGGTGGCCCGCCGTGTGAAAGCCTTTGATGCCGAGGTGATCTACTATGACGCCTTCCGTATGAGCCCTCAGGAAGAGCGGGAGTTGGGTGTCCAGTATGTTCCACTTGACACGCTGCTCGAGACCGCCGACATCGTGAGCCTGCACGTTCCCCTGAACGAGAGTACCCGTCATATGATAGACGCCCAGGCCCTGGGCCGCATGAAACCCACGGCGATTCTGATCAACACTTGTCGTGGGGAGGTCATAGATGAACGAGTGCTGATCGAAGCGCTGCAACAAGGGCGGATACTGGGGGCCGGTCTCGATACACAGGCGAAGGAGCCGCCCGATCCGAACAATCCCCTGTTGAGGTTGCCGAATGTCACGCTGACCCCGCATAGCGCCGGACCAACGGTGGACAGCTATCGCAAGCGTTTCCAGAATGGCTACGCGAATATCCAGCGTGTCGCCCGCGGCCAACCACCCTTGTGGGTCATCCCGGAAATGCGTGATCTCTTTCCTGCAGCGACTTCGGCCGATTAAGGCCCACCGATCTTCTCGAACATGCCCGAAAACGCTTTCCCCTCCGGGAGACGGTAGGTCTTGTATTTGCTTGAGGTCTTCCCCAGCTCAACAATCATTGCCCGTGAGGTGTTCGGGTTGATGACCTGTATCTTTATACGCTCACTTCCTTTCGGCTAGCGCCCGAACCGTACCAGCCAGCACATCAATCCCCAGACAAATATCCGCTTCGTCAGTGTCTTCGGCGATATCGTGGCTGCGGCCGCCAATACTGGGAATAAACAACATGGCCGTCGGCACATGGCGCGTCAGCACCATGGCGTCATGGCCGGCGCCACTTGGCATGCGCAAGGTCGGAGCCCCACGACCGCGGGCAGCGGCTTCGATCAGCGCTGCCAGCTTGGCATCCATCTCAGCTGGTGAGACCCGCATCAACTCGGTTGCCTGTACTCCGACCCCTCCCTGACCATTGGCCATTGCGGCTGCCGCCTGAATTTCCGCTTGCATGCGATCGAGCGTTGCCTCTGATGGGTCGCGGAATTCGACGAGCGCGTGGGCAGTACTCGGGACCACATTGCCAGCGCCCGGCTCGAACGCGACATGGCCGAAGTTCCACACGCTGTTAGGACCCCGCACCTGTTCGAAGCGTTGGATGAGGTCGTGACAGTACTTGATCAGGGCACTGCCAGCATCTTTGCGCAGGTGCATCGGGGTGGTGCCGGCATGGTCAGCCTGTCCGGTACACGTCACCTGGAGGCGGCGGATGCCAACGATGCCGGTAAGGACGCCAACCGACGGGTCTGCCGGTGTGGTGGGGACCTTGTGGATCAACACCTGATGCGTTTCGGTGTCGGTGTAGACCACATCCGTAAAGGTCCCACCGACGTCAACCCCGATGAGCTTCATCGCTGACAGCTCCTTTCGCGTGCTGAGCTGGCCAATGGTCGAGTTTGTGACTGTGCGTGGGGCTCTACCAAGTAGCGAGGAGGCAGGAAGGGGCAGTGAACAGGGTGTTTCAGGGGATGGCAAGAGAGACAGCCAGTGAGTGCGACGAAGCCCGAGCGGGAGGTTACGTTTTCGGTGTCCAGAGGGTTCCTCTAGCGGGATACACTGCGGGCTGATAGTGGAGACTGACCATGACTTTTGATGAAGTCCTCTCTCAGGTCCAAGACCTGCTGCAACGCGAGCAGCGGGTCTCCTATCGGGGCTTAAAGCGGCGGTTTGCCCTGGATGACGAGTATGTGGAAGACCTCAAAGAAGAACTCATCGGCGCCAAGCGACTCGCGACCGATGAAGACGGACGCTTTCTGGTTTGGACGGGAGCCTCGCCAGTTCCAGGTTCCAGGTTCCACGTTTCAGGCTCCCAACCCCCAGCTGCCTACACGCCTCCACACCTGGCCGAACGCATCCGCGCCGAGCAAGCGGCAATGGAAGCTCGCGGTCTTACGAACGGCGAGCGCAAGACAATCACGGCCTTGTTTGCCGATCTCAAAGGCTCGACGGCCCTCATCGAAGGACTTGACCCCGAAGAGGCCCGCGCCATTATCGATCCCGCTCTCCAGCTCATGATGGATGCCGTGCATCGCTATGACGGCTATGTGGCGCAAGCCTTGGGTGACGGCATCTTCGCCCTGTTCGGCGCACCGCTTGCGCATGAGGATCACCCGCAACGGGCGTTGTATGCGGCGCTGCGCATGCAAGAGGAGATGCGGCGGTATGCCGATATGCTCCGGGTCAAAGGGCATCCCCCGTTGCTGATGCGCGTTGGCGTGAACACTGGCGAAGTGGTGCTACGGTCGATTCGCAAAGACGACTTGCATGCGGACTATGTGCCGGTGGGACACTCCACCAACTTAGCGGCCCGGATGGAGCAACTCGCCGCGCCCGGTTCCATTCTTGTCACTGCACACACGCACCGGCTGACCGACGGCTACTTTGCGTTCAAAGACCTGGGCCAGACGCAGATCAAAGGGATGGAAGCGCCGCTCAACGTGTACGAAGTACTCGGTGCAGGACCGTTACGCACGCGTCTGCAAGTGTCGGCCCGGCGGGGGCTGACCCGCTTTGTGGGTCGCCACAGTGAGCTGGAACAGCTGCAGCGGACTCTTGAGCAAGCCAAAGCCGGCCACGGCCAAATCGTCGGCGTCATGGGCGAGCCAGGGTTGGGGAAGTCGCGATTGTTCTATGAGTTCAAACTTACCTCACAAGCTGGTTGCTTGGTGCTGGAAGCCTACTCCGTCTCGCATGGCAAAGCGGCGCCGTATCTGCCGGTGATCGAGTTACTCAAGAGCTATTTTGAGATCACGCTCGAAGATGATGAGCGCAAGCGGCGGGAAAAGATTGGCGGCAAAGTGCTGATGCTCGACCGCAGCCTGGAAGACACCTTGCCCTATCTGTTCTCCTTGCTGAGTATCGATGACCCAAGCGCCTCGCTTCAGCAGATGGACCCGCAGATACGGCGCCGGCGCACCTTTGAAGCGCTCAAGCGGCTGTTCTTCCGTGAGAGTCTTAAACAACCTCTCATTCTCATCTTTGAAGATTTACACTGGATTGACAGCGAAACGCAAGGCTTTCTCGATGTGCTGAGTGAGAGTGTGGCCAGTGCGCGGATTCTGCTGCTGGTGAACTACCGGCCGGAATACCGCCAGGAGTGGGGACAGAAGACGTACTACACGCAGCTGCGCTTGGCACCAC
>JBGPOI010000127.1:0-11019 GCA_041487975.1 Binatia bacterium
AAGCAGGTTGCGGCGTTGCTGGCAAACGAAGGCATCGTGCGCAATCGTCTGAAGATTGCCGCGACGATCCACAACGCTCGCGTGTTTCTGGCTGTGCAGAAAGAATACCGTGATTTTGCTGCCTATCTGTGGCAGTTTAGCGAGGGCGAGCCAAAGACGAATGCCTGGAAAACCTTGAAGGAAGTGCCTGCCAAGACGGCGGAATCGGATGCCATGAGCAAAGCCCTGGCAAAGCGCGGGTTCAAATTCGTCGGCTCAACTATTTGTTATGCGTTCATGCAGGCCGCCGGCATGGTGAACGATCACACGGTCGATTGTTTCCGCTACGCACAAGTAAGAGAATTGTCATCCTGAGCCGCGGGCGAGGGCTCTTAACGGTCAGATTCTTCGCTGCGCTCAGTATGACGGGTCTGAGCAGTCGCAGAAAGGAATATCCTCGCGTTATGTGGTTTTTAGTTGAAGTCCAACACGGTACAACGACTCTTGCATGTTTCTCCGGCTGACACCGATGGCTGCCGCGACTCGCTCCCTGCTTCCCCGCTTCCGCCGCCTCGTCCCGTTCGTCTCGCCGTTTCTTCGCCGCCTTATCCTGGTTTTCGTTCTTTCTCTTTTCGGCACGGTCCTCGGCCTGCTGTGGCCGCTCTTTACCAAAATCTTGATCGATGACGTGCTGTTGGCGAAGAATCTGCACCTACTGTTCGTGCTCAGCGGGGTCATGGTTGTCGCGACAGCTCTGGGTTATGGCCTTGGCGCGCTCAACCGTTATTATTACACGCAGATCACGGCGCGCATCCTCTTCGCCCTGCGGCAACACCTGTTCGCTCATCTCCAGGCTCTGTCTCTGCGCTTTCATACGCGAGCCAAGGTCGGTGATCTGCTCTCGCGTTTGAACACCGATATCAGCGAGGTCCAGTCGGTCCTCACCGATGCCGCCTTTGCTTTTGTGACCAATGTCTTCGTGCTCTTGGCCTCGGTAGGATTTCTGCTCTGGCTCAATTGGCAACTGTTCCTCGTCAGCTTGGTGGTCGTGCCCGTACAGCTTTACGCAGTTGCCAAAGTCCGGCCGTTGATGGTGGACGAAACCCGCAAAATCCGTGAGCTGAATGCGACGATCTCTTCATTCCTGGTCGAGTCGCTCTCCGCTATCAAATTCATCAAACTCTTCACCGCCGAAGGGGTGCAACTGGGCAAGTTCGGTGCCTTGGGGGAGAGATTCGTTGGGGTGGTCACGCGCTTCGAGATGCTCAATTACCTGGGGAGCACCGCGTCCACTGCCACCACCTTCCTTGGTGGCGCACTGACCACGCTCTACGGCGGGTATCTCGTCATTCAGGGAGAGATGACGATTGGCGGATTGATCGCCTTCTCAACCTATCAGTCACGCGCCTTCAGTCCGTTACAAGCCTTGCTGGATCTGTATTTGCGCATCGAGCGCGCCGGTGTATCGCTCGATCGTATCTTCGAGTTTCTTGATCTCGGCAAGGAACAAGCGGAGCGGTCGGGAGCAGGGCTGCGCTTGCCGGAGTTACGGGGAGACCTCGAGTTCCGCAGGGTTACGTTCGCCTACGAGGCGGGTGAGCCGGTCTTGCACGAGGTCAGCTTCCAGGTGCCCGCCGGAGAACGGCTCACGCTCCTTGGTCCCAGTGGCACGGGGAAGACCACCGTGATCGACCTTTTGGCCCGGTTGTACGAGCCCGACAGGGGCGCGATTCTTCTCGACGGCCATGACGTGCGCGAGTGTGATTTGCCCTGGCTGCGGAGTCAGGTGGTGGTGGTGAGCCACGAGCCCGTGCTCTTTCACGCCTCGCTGGCGGAGAACCTGCGCTACGCCGACCCGGAGGCCTCCCCGGAGGAAGTGATGACTGCGGCCAAAGCAGTCGGCTTGCACGACTTTATTTCCTCCCTGCCGCAGGGCTATGACACGCTGGTGGGCGAACGTGGCGCTCGGCTCTCGGCCGGACAGAAGCAGCGGATCGCCTTGGCGCGGGCCGTGCTGAAGAGGCCGAAAATTCTCGTGCTCGATGAGGCGCTCTCCGGTCTTGATGTGGTGAGCGAGGCTGGGGTGCGTGAGACGCTCGATGCCCTTATGGCTGGTCGCACGACGGTCGTGGTGACGCATCGCCTCTCCTCGCTGCGTGGCGACGATGCGGTGCTCGTGCTCGACGCGGGTCGAGTGGTCTGGGAGGGCCGGTACGGCGATTTAGCGAATTTCCCGGGGGAGATGGGCGCCAGGCTACGTGAGTGGGAAAGCCAGGCGGCAAAGAGAAGTCCGGAGTCCGCGGTCCGCAGTCCGGGGTTATTGGCCTGGCGGCGTTGAAATTTTTCACTCCGCCTGGCTAAGGCAACCCTACTTCCTGCCCGTCTGCTCCGCGTGTTACTTCCGCAAGAACCCCCTGCTTCTGCGGGTACCGCCCCACAAAGCTGCGGTTGTTCACCACTGAGAGGAAAGGAAATGGGCTCTTATCCTTGCGTTGGGAGCCGGACGTTGCGGATCGCCTGACCGGGGATTTACCCAAAGGCGGTAAGTCTTACCCGTCCAAAGTCAGCTCGACCCCTCCCGCGTTTCCCAGGATGAGCGTGAAGTCTGCCCCTGCCGACCATTCGACTACTTGGCCGGGGTGCAAAAGGATCTCTTTGGCGTATTGATCGTCGATGGTCACGCGGAGCTAGGTCCTCTCTTTTGCCGGTACGCGCAAGCGTGTGGAGAGAATCAGCGAGCGCCCCCTGTGGTTGAGAGGCGGCGCCGACCGATACAGAGTCAGTCTGAGGCGCGGCAGGGACTGAGGGCTCAGGTTGGCGTGCGGCCACTACCAGAGCAGGCTCTGCGAGTGGAGCGGGCGAAGTGTCCGACTGACCAGTAGTGGGGGGAGGCACAGAAGGCGCAGAGGAAGAGGTGGAAGGTGGTGTCCAGGGTTCTGCTGCTGCAGGGACCTCAGGGGAGGAGGAAAGAGGCGAGACCCTTCCTTCTGCTGACCAATGCCACCGTGCCGCCATTTCACCAGATTGTCCGACGAAGGCAAGGATTCCGAGGGCAAGCACGAGAACGGCCAGTCGAGACCAGACACCGAAACGCCGCGGGAGTTGTTTGAAGACGGGGAATGGTCGCTGGGGATTGGCAGCCCTGCCGTTGGCCTGCTGCAACTCTTGCAACTCCACCGTGAACTGAGTCACGACCGCGGCCGGGTCGAGGTCAAGGAAGGTCGCATAGCTGCGCAAAGACGGGATGAGGTATATCGGGTCGGCCACGAGACGTTTGTCTCCCGCTCCTTCGAGTATCTCCAGATAGTGGAGAGGAATCCGTAGCTCTCTCTCTACTTCTTGCAAAGACAGGCCTTTGTACTCCCTTTCCTGCCGTAAAAAATGGCTCAGCTTTTCCATAGTGCGGGCTCCAGCCAGTGCAAAGTTAAGAGCCGTTCTCATAAGGCGACGACGTCCTGGACGATTGTCCCTTTTTCTCGGAGAAAAGTGAAGCACCTACCGGTGACGCGGCGGAAAACACTCAAAGCGGCGCGCGGTGCTGACGTGCAGCCAGAGGTTTCCGAGCTCAGTCCACGAGCAAGTGCACCTCTTGCGTCTGCACCCCAAACTGACGGCATTCCCGGGCCGACGGTAAGAAGAGGTCTAGTCTTTTGCCTTTTATTCTCCCCCCCGTGTCTTCGGCGATGCGCTCGCCCACGCCTTCGATGTGGATTTTGCTGCCGAGGGGGATCACGCGGGGATCGACCGCGACCGTGCGGCCCGTCGTGGGGATGGTGTCCATCGCCGTCTTACTGCGTGCTATGCCAGGAGAGGGATAGTGGGTATACGCCCGCACGGTGAAGGTACCAAGATGGATGGCGGTGGCGCTGTTCGGCTTCTGGTGTAGGGAAGCAGAAGCCGTGCGAGGAGCAGCGGTTCTGGCCGCCACGGGGGTGTGCCTTATGCGGGAAGACGCCGTCCGCCTATAGCGGGGTGAGGCGGCTGCCTTCCGAGTACTCGCCAGACCCCGGGACGCTTTGGTTGTTCTTTTGACCTCGATCTTCTTCGCGTGCACGGCTGTTACAAGTGGACCCCTGAGGAGCATGGAGCTGACAAGGGTGCCACTAAGCATGCACGCGACAACACTCCTTGTTAGCATCCTCCACCTCCTCGACGATGAGTTGTCGCGCAGGGGGCCTCTTGTACCCCCTCTGGCAACACCCGTCAAGGGGGAAAGGTGTCGGCGGTCGAAGCAAAGAGTGTGCCGTCAGAGCCGCAGGCATGCGGTCGCAATCGGCGAAAATTACAAATTCACAAAAAGAGGGGTGTGCGAACAAGTAACTGTCCGAGCTGAACGGGCTCAGTAAAATGCTCGCGGAATCGCGGCGGACAGTTCGTCACAAGAAGTTTTGTCACAGAATGCCTTTCGTCGGATCGGCCTGAGAGTGAGAGACTCGGCCTGCCGCGCGACGAACCTGTCTCAGGTTGCTTTCAACTCGGACGTGCACTGCGGGCACCGGATCGCTTTGAGGGGAATCGCGGAGAGACAATAGGGGCAGTCCTTGGTGGTCGGAGGACCAGCGGGCGCCGGTTCCGGCTGCTTTTGCAGCCGATTGACTTGCTGGATCAAGAGGAAGATGGCAAACGCGACAATGAGGAAATCAATGACGGTATTGATAAAGAGCCCATAGTTCAGAGTGGGAGCGCCGGCCGCTTTCGCTTCTGTCAGTGTGGCGTAATGCGTCCCGGAGAGATTGAGGAACAAACTAGAAAAATCGACCCTGCCGAGAAGCAGCCCGATCGGTGGCATCAAAACGTCAGCAACAAAAGATGAGATGATTTTGCCGAAAGCTGCCCCGATGATAATGCCCACAGCCATATCGAGTACGTTCCCGCGCATGGCGAATTCTTTAAATTCCTTTAACATACGACCTCCTCCTTCCTGAGTGTGGGAGATGAAACGATGCCGTGGTGTGAGACCTATGTTTGTGGCTGGCTGCTCGTCTGTTGCAAGTACTCCTGCGCTTCGCTGATTGTGAGGCGCGGGTGTTGCTCGACCAACTGTGCGAGCAGGGCCGAGAGATGGGCCGAGGCGAAACTGTGGCCGCGGAAGTTGTGTGCCTGGGCGGGACCAGGAAGCGGTCGCGGACAGGGGTGCGCACGAAAGGGGATAGGATCGCCGGCGACGTAACGGTGCTCGCTCCAGCCGCAGTCGTCGTCCCCGGCGACGCCGAACACACCCGGAAGCGCGGCGGGAAAAACGTCTGTTCGCTCGGGTGGGGAAGAGGCCACGAGCAGCGTGCCGGCCGCATTTGCCCGGGCAACGATCTCGCGCAGCCGTTCGCGATGGTCGGCATTCGCGGTCCCGAGGCTCAAGTTGATGATGTTCATCCGTTGCGCCACTGCCCAGCACAGCGCGGCTTCGAGGATGGTTATGGAAGCGGCGAGGCGATCCGAGAAAATCTTGACCGCGTAGAGTTCAACCCGCGGCGCCTTGGCTCGCAGGATACCGGCCAGGGCAGTGCCGTGGCCGATACGGTCGGCGTAGTCATCGTGCATCTGAACGATACCGTCTTCAGTCATTGAGAAGGCAACGCCTCCGGCAAGAAAGCCGACGTGCGAATGTTGGGCGTTGATGCCACTATCAATCAGCGCCACGCGTACACCCGCACCTGTTGCCGTGCTGAGATCGGAAACGTGTTTCACTTGGCGAAGCTCATCAGGAAACCCTTTGCGATTTTATGCTGATCCGCACGAGATTTGTAGGGGGAGGGTCTGACCTTTCGGCACAAGGGGAGGCAACGCTTCTTGCCTCTGGAGCAGCAAGCGTGGTGTTTACGCAGCAGAGTCGTCAGACGACATGGCTTGCCGGCCAAGGAAAAGCTAAGTTCTCACACAGCGAGTGCGATGTATACGTCTGGCATGTTTTCTGTCGTAGTGCTAAGGCTGAGCTTTATCACTGGGAACGGTTGTGTTTGACATAGCAAGAGGGGGGTATAAAATCCAATCCGCACAATCCTAGTCGCACTATTGGAGGGCATGTATGCGTTTGAGGAGGGAGAACACCAATGCCAAGAGCACAGCAATCAGACTGTTCCTCCTCCTGTTCAGTCTTGCCTGCTGGGTGCCGCAGACTTGGGGTGAGCAAGCGCCAGGGGCGAAATTGCTAGAGGACCGCTGCTCGGGATGCCATACCCCACAAAAGGACGGCAAGCTTGATGCCATTGAATTTCAGCGGAAAACCCCGGAAGGGTGGGAAATGACCCTCGACCGCATGATCCGCACCCACGGGATAAAGTTGCAACCGGGCGAGGGGGCTGTCCTGGTCAAATACCTCAGTGATCGTTACGGTCTCGCTCCGTCCGAGGTCGAGCCGTTCCTGTACGTTTTGGAGAAACGCAACAGTACGGTGACACAGCCGGAAATTCCCAAAGTCATCCAGGGATCTTGCGTGCAGTGCCATTCTTACGCCCGTATCGCGCTGCAACGGCGCACCCCGGAGATGTGGAGACGGATACCGGATACGAAGTTAGCGCTCTTTGTCAACACCGAGAATGTGACCGCCTCGTCGGGACTTTTAGGTGACTTCTGGTACACGGAAGCGAAGAAAGAGGTTATTCCTTATCTGGCGAAAAAATATCCTTTCGTGTCCGATGCCTGGAGCAAATGGCAAGCTGCCCCTAAACCTGACTACGCTGGAAACTGGAAAGTGGTCGGGCATGATCCCGGCAAGGGTGGAGACTACACCGGTCAACTCACGCTTCGAGCACTGGGGGATGACCGCTATGAAGGGGAGTTCACCCACGAGTTTGCTGATGGTTCCACCGTGTCCGGCAAGACCACGGCGATCATCTATACCGGCTTCCAGTGGCGCGGAGTTGCGCAGCTCGACGGCAACAAGAAACAGAAAGAAATCTTCTTCGCCGGAGAAGATGGCACTACCCTGAAAGGGCGGCGGCTGATTACTGAACGTGGCGACCTTGGCATGGATGAGACACTCTACAAAAGTGGGCACGGAGCCAGAGTGCTGACCGTCACGCCCACGGCTGTGAAAGCGGGTGAGACGCAAAAGGTCAAGCTCTTTGGCATGAACTTCCCCGGCAGTCTGACGGTCGAAGCCGTCAACTTGGGGGAGGGCGTGAAGGTCCGGTCCCTCAGTCAGGCCGGAGATGATACCCTCATCGCTGAGGTCGCTGTGGAGAGAGGGGCGAAAATAGGTCCGCGGCCGGCAAAGATTGCCGGAGTTGAGGGGGAACCTCAGCTCTATGTGTACAAAACCATCGATTATATTCGTCTCTCCCCCGAACAGGCCTTTGCTCGCCCGGGTGGGGTGCGGGCGCAGAAGATCTTCCAGCAGTTTGAGGTCATCGCCTATCTGAACGGCAAGGATGGGGTGAAAGGAACCAAGGATGATGTGAAGTTAGGCCGGGTCGGCCCGGCGCAGTGGGACGTGGAGGAATATATCAGGCGCCTCAACGACGATGATGCGCGCTTTGTCGGGACGGTGGATCAGGCTGGTCTCTTCACGCCGGCGGATGATGGGCCAAACCCGCAACGTCATATGTCAGAGCACAACGTGGGCGACGTCTGGGTGGAGGCATGGTATAAACCCGACGGAGCAAAGCGGCCGATGGGCGCCCGAGCCTTCGTGCTGGTGATGCCGGAGAAGTTCAATTTTCCTCCGATCGAGTAGGGGTGCGGTTTGCCGTGTCCCTTTTGGGCTGAAGTAAGGATCAAGGTGTAGCAATGGAACTCCAATTCCGACCGGAGAACGCGCATGCGGTTGCTTACGGTGAGCGGACCATCCTCGTCGCCGCCAAGAGCATGTCGCTGTTTGTGATGGATCCGGTCTCCGATGCGATCCTCTTCTACGCCAAGGCGCATCCACGTTCGACCCTTGAGCGGATCACCCAGGAACTCGCTGGTCGCTTTTCCCCGGAAGAAGTGGCGGAAACCGTGCGAGAATTCGTCAAGCTGCATATCTTCACGACTGAGCAACCCAAGCCTAAGCCCATCCTGCCTGTGGTCGATATTGAACACTTCCCGTTGGGCTCCCTCGTCCTCAATGTCGCCAATAAGTGTAATCTGCACTGTACCTACTGCTATGAGCCCGAGAACGCCAAGTACGGTCCCTCGCCCGTGCAGATGGACTGGGACATGGCGCGAACCAGCGTGGACTTTCTCTTCCAGCGGGCCGGGAAGAACCGCGAGGTGAACCTGATCTTCTTCGGCGGCGAGGCACTGCTCAATTTCAAGCTCATGCGCGACGTTGTGGCTTATGCCGAAGAGAAAGGAGGAGAGTGCGGCAAGAAAGTCGAGTTTTCCTTGACCACCAATGGCACGCTGTTGACCGATGAGATCATCGACTTCTTCCAGGAACACCGCTTCGGTGTCACTGTGAGTATGGATGGCCCCAAGGATTTGCATGACCAGCGCCGCTCTTTTCTCACTAATCGCGGCGAGCGGAAGGGCTCGTACGACCTCCTGCTGCCACGGGTGAAGCGCTTGCTGCAGCGCTATAGCGCGCGGCCGATCGTGGCGCGGGTGACCGTAACCAAAGGCACGGTGGCGATCGCGCGCATTTACGACCACCTCTCCGGACTGGGGTTCTTTGAGGTGGGGTTCTCGCCGGTCACGGCCAAGAACGGCGAGGAGTACGGTTTGGAGCCGGCCGACCTGCGCCAGGTGCTGGCGGGGTTCAAGGAACTCGGCCGCCTGTACGTGGAAAGAGCTTTGCGGAATCAGTACACCGGCTTTTCCAACCTGAGCACGCTCTTAACCGATATCCATGCCGGCACGAACAAACTCTTTCCCTGCGGCGCTGGGCTCGGCCTACTTGACGTGGACGGCAACGGTGATGTCTACCTCTGCCACCGATTTCCCGGCACGGAGGAGCATAAATATGGCAACGTCAAAGAGGGGCTCCAGTACGACCGCCTCAACGAGTTCCTCAACGGTGCCCACGTGGATAATAAGCCGGTGTGTCAGACCTGCTGGATTCGCGGGATCTGTGGCGGCGGTTGCTACCACGAAGCCTACACCCAGTTTGGTGACGGTGCGCTGCCCAACCTGCACTATTGTGACTTTCTCAGGGAGTGGACGGAGTACGGCATCGGCGTCTATATGGAGTTGCAAGAGAAGAACCCCGGCTTTGTCGAAACCTATGTGCTGCGTGGCCGGGGAGATGCACCAAAGGAATTGACCTGATAAAGGGTGAAAAGGAAAAAAGGGGAAAAGGCGAAAGGAAGGACGCTATGAAACATCTCAAAGCAGCGAACCACAAAGCCGAGATGGTCGAGACGGCGCAGGCTGCCCAGGAAGATGTCGTCGGCATGGCCATGCCGAGCGGCTGCACCACTATTTTAAACCCTGGCTGGGAAGCCAACATGTGGGGAGGAACGAATGGGATGTGTGCCCCCATGGAAGCTGACCTGTTGAGTTGCGCCAACGTGTGTTGGTGGCCGGCACAGGTGCCTGACAGTCTGCAGAGTTCGCCCGAGTGGGCCAAGGCCTGTTCGGGAATGAACCAGGAAGACTGGAAGAACTTCGAGGTGGTGTTTCCCAAGGTTGATTAGCTCTGAGCGACTAGTTCCTCTTTTCTCCCTCTCCCCTCGTGGGAGAGGGAAATCTCTCTCGGGAGACGATTGTGAGCCGTAAAGATAACCTCCACATACAGTTCTCCTCCCTCATCCTATTCAGCCTTACTCTGTTCTGCCTGCCCCATGCTGCCTGGGCGAAGTGGTATCTCCTCGCTTCGGTGCACCCAAACAATCTGATTGTGATTGACACTGAGACCGACACCGTCGTGAAAAATATCGCTCTGGAGGGACGTGGTCCGTCACTGAATATCGCGCCGAACCCGGCCCACCCGCAGTATGCTTATGTGGTCAACGAACTGGCCCAGAGCGTGGCGATGGTGGACCTGGACGAAGGCAAGCAGGTGACCAGCTTCCCGCTCTCGACCGACCGCGAACTGGTCCGGACCATGGCCATCGACGTCAACGCCCAAGGGACGAGACTTTTCATCTACGAGATGCCCTTGAGGAAAGGTTTGGGACGTTACGACGCCGAGGAGACCCGCATCCGGGTCATGGATCTGGAGACGAACAAAAGGGTGAAGACCTTCTCCGCGCCGCGGCAGGTGCTGTCGCTCGCCTCCTCCAAGGACGGCAAGCGGCTCTACGCCTTTAGTGTCGGACAGGACATTTCCGTGTTTGACACCGAAACGGGAAAGCTCATCGACACCATTCCGCTGCTCAACCGTAACCTCACCGGAGTGGGCAGGACTGACGGTCTCCCAGCGTGGAATCCCTATCAGGAGAACAACTATCTGGTCTCCTTTAGCGTGATGGTCAGTGATTCGTTGACTGGGCAGACGACCTTGGGGGTTGCGTCTCTGGATCTCACTCAATCCGATCCGGAGTTACAAGTCAGCGAATTGCAGCCTTACAATGCTGAGAGCTACAACATCACAGCCCAGCTCTCTCCCAAGACGAACAAAGTCTACTTCAGCTATAACAGCCTGTGGAAAATAGATGCGAAGACCCGTCAGGTTGAGAAGACCGCGTCGCTGTCGAACACGTACTTTTTCCCCTTGCTCCACCCGGACGGAAAGAAGATCTATTGCGGCGCCAACTGGAGCGATATCGCCGTCTTTGACGCCGAGACGTTAGACCCAATCACGAAGATCGCTCTCGGGCATTCTCAGACCGGAGGGCCAAACGACTTCAGGTTCGTCCAGCGGTAACCCGCCCGCGCAGCACACTGCTATGAACACGGGCGTGACACGACGTCGGTTGCTGCAAAGCGCGGCCGTGTCCCTGCTGTTGGAGTCCGCCGCGACGCGTGTCGTGGCAGAGATAGAGGCCCCAGGGGCGAAGAAGAAGGCCGCGAGCTTTGCCGCAGTCGTGAAACGCCGGGCGATGATCCGCGCGTACAAAAGCGACCCGGTTCCTGAAGAAAAACTCCAGCGTCTGCTCAACTACGCCGTGCATGCGCCGAGCGCGGGGAATCTCCAACCGTGGGAATTTATCGTGGTGAAGAGCCCGGAGACTCGTGCCA
>JBGPOI010000128.1:0-10971 GCA_041487975.1 Binatia bacterium
CCGTGATCAATTCCTGTTCATCACGGATTTGACGGTTCGAGGCAAAGAGGCTCTGCGGGCAATGGGCGTCCGCTTTGGGCAAGCACCGTACGCCGAAACAAAAGGGGGCTGATGTTGCCATCGGCAGGGTAATACGGCGCCTCTGGCTGAATCTGGCGCAAAGTCGCCGTCTTAGACGGGCTGGGGAGATCGAGAGGAAAGGATGTCCAATACACCAGCATCAGACGATACCGCCCGACAACTCCGCAATCTCCGTACGCTGCTGGAAGTGTCCAAGGCGATGGCGAGAGAAGTCCGACTGGACAACCTCTTGCAAGTCATCATGGAGAAAACCACCGAGGTGATGGAGGCGGACCGCAGCAGCCTCTTCCTCTACGACGAGTCGCGCAACGAACTGTGGAGCAAGATCGCCCAGGGGCTTGAGTTAAAAGAAATCCGCTTCCCGGTCGGCGTCGGTATTGCCGGAGACGTGGCCAAGACCCGTCAGGTGGCCAACATCCCCGATGCGCAGCAGGACCCGCGGTTCAATCCGGATTTCGACAAACAAACCAACTATCACACATGCGCGGTGTTGTGCCTGCCGTTGCTCAACACCGCGGGCAAGCTGGTGGGGGTCATCCAAAGTCTCAACAAGAAAAACGGCGGGGTCTTCGATGAGGAGGATGAGTCGCTGCTGGAAGCACTGGCGGCACACGCCGCGGTGGCGCTGGAACGGGCGCGGCTGACCGAAGCCTATGTCGAGAAACAACGGATGGAAGAGGCGCTCAAACTCGCTCATGACATCCAGATGAGCATTTTGCCCAAGATCTTCCCTCCCTTTCCTCAACGCTGCGAGTTTGACCTCTATGCCATGATCGAGCCTGCCCGGGAGGTGGGCGGAGACTTCTACGATTTTTTCCTCACCGATGATGACCAACTCTGCTTCGCTATCGGCGACGTCTCGGGCAAGGGCGTACCGGCAGCTTTGTTCATGGCGGTGACCAAGACTCTCCTTAGGGTGATCGCCACCAGAGTGCGCCGTCCGGAGGCCGTCCTGGCCGAGCTCAACAATGAACTCTACCGCGACAACGAGACTGGCATGTTTGTCACCATCTTCTACGGTGTGCTGAACATCCGTACCGGGGCGGTGGAGTACAGCAACGGTGGTCATAATCCCCCCTATGTCCTCTCCTCACAGGGTGCGGTCGTGCCGGTGGACAATACCGGTGGGATGGCATTGGGGGTGCTAGAGAATGTTGCCTATCGAGCGAAGCAGCTACAATTGCGGGCGGGCGAGAGTCTCTTTCTCTATACCGACGGACTGACTGAAGCCATGGATCGTGCCAATAACCTTTTCTCCGAACGTCGTTTGCAAGAATGCTTACAGGGAGTGAAGGGAGTAGCACCGGCGGAACTCATCCGCGGTGCGGTCAGGGTGGTGAAGCAGTTTGCCGCCGGTGCCGAGCAGAGCGACGATATCACCGCTTTGGCTATCCAATATAAACTGCCATGATCCCCGCGAGGAAGAGACGCCTCGGCAAGCCGTCTCTACGCGGCTGTTCCCCAGTCGTTGAACCCGCTATACTTCAGGTATGCCCTTTCACTTTTTGTCTGCCCTACCCCCCTGGATGACGTATTGCGAGGGTGAGACCCCGATCGTGTTGGTTGCACCTCACGGCGGGCGCCGTCCGGCGGATGCGCCAATCCGTGACAGCCTCAAAGTCAATGATCTGTATACTGCCGAGTTGACGACCCTTCTTGCTGCTCACACTGGCAGTTACGCATTCATCAACCAGGCGGGGGATCGCAACGACCTGGACCTCAACCGTATCAGCCAGGTGCGCGCGCGTGCGTCGTGGTTTCTCGACGCTTTGGTGGAGTTGCTTTCCACGCTGGTGGCGCGCCACGACGCGGTCCGCGTGTTTTTCATTCACGGCTGGAACGTGGTGCAGCCAGTCTGCGATCTCGGAACGGGACTCAAACAAAGAGGAGGCCAGGTCGTCCCGGCCAGTAAGGCGGCAGCGCCCACGCTGAGTGCGACGTTCTTCACTGATGTCGTCTTGCCTTTTCGTGCGACGGCTCTAACCCAAGGAATCGATGTGGCGCTCGGCCGACGCTACCCGGCTGCTGATAAAGATAATCTCATGCAGCTATTCAGCGCTCGCTTCGTCGCCGATCCTTCGCCGCCGATCCGCGCCCTGGCGACGCTCTCCATGAAGCAACACGTCAATGCCGTTCAGTTGGAACTCGGAGTCGGCTTGCGCTGGCCCGGAGCGGAGCGCGACCGTTTTATCGACGTCTTTTGCCAGACGCTGGGCAAACACACCCCGCTAACGCAGGGGAACGGCCAAGATTTTCCCGTTGTTCCACCTTTTCAGCGACCACAGCAGATCACTGGTCATCGCAACGGCTCTCCTCTGTCCTTGCATCGCACCCCGGAGCCCAGGCGCCTGGGTCTCCATTTCCATGATCCGCTGAGCGGGCTGGGGGTGATGGGGGGGATTGAGTTCAGCAGCTCCGCGCCAACGCATTCAGGCAGGTTGATGTTGTCTTTAGGCGGAACCGAGATGGTCTTGTTCACTGGCGAGGATGAGGCGACCGCCGACTCCGGGAGGGTCCAAGTTGGTGGGTTTATCTGGCAGAGCGAGGCCGATGGCTTATCAATCTCCTATCGTGGCCCAGTGATGCGCTTCTCTCATCCCCAGGCATTTATCCGACTAGAAGAAGGATTGGCGGCTTCGTGGGTCGAGCCGGCCGCAATTACGCTCCGCCTCACGCTCCCGCCGGGGTTCGGCACTCCATCTCTCCCTCTCTTTCTCGCGCATTTGCGTGGCGAGGTGCGTCTGCGTGATCGCCGCTGCGCGCTCGATGCCTGGGGATTCCTTGACATGCTGAAGTCCGAGGAGACCGGCCGCTTGCTGCCGCGCCGACTGCTGTCCTTGCCTTTCGGTCCGGACCTGGGGATTTTTCTCTCCTGGGTTGAGACACCGAATGGACCCCGCTCCTCGGGCGTGATCTACCATCACGGCACCCCCCATCCGGTCCGGCCCGAGGATTGGGAATTGCGCTACACCTTCGAGCAGGGCCGCCCCACGGCGTTTCACCTCTCCCTTACTCCCGCGCAGCCGCTGACATTGTACTGTAGCGGCGAAACCGTGACCGCCATCCCCATCGTGCGCCACGCGCCGCAGGGGAGCGCACTGGCGGTGACCTTTGGCCTGTCGCGCACCATCTGGCAAGGGCGCGAAGCCCGCGGGGTGTATGAGTTCTCTGAACGCAGAAAAGATAAATAAAGACTGCGCATAATTCGGATGCTGAAATTGGCCGATTTCTGGGGCCTTTGATGGAAGTTTGTAGGGTGTGCTTGCGCACCGTTTCTTGGCCCCGGAGATTTGCTGCTGCCTACTGCTTACTGACCACTGCCTGCTGCCTTCTGGACCCGCATGCCTTCGCGCAGATTCTCCGGTCCAGACACGATCAGGGCCTCTCCGCCTTCTAAACCGCTGGTGATCTGCACGGCATCGCCGAAATCCTCACCGACTCGCACCGGCACTCGCCGGGCTTGTTCACTCTGCACGGTCCAGATGAAAGTATTCTCTCCCTCTCCACGCAGGGTAGTTTTGGGCACTAGCACTCGAGGAGCAGCCCCGTCTTTGGCCGCTTCAGCCAGGAAATTGATTCGCACCGACATATCCGGTCGCAAATACTCGTCAGTATTGGCGAGCTTGACCTCGACCTTCAGCGTGCCTTTCTGCCGGTCGGCTTGTGGGTAGATTTTCACCACCTGTGCCGGATACTTCCGGTCTGGGTAGGCATCGGGCACCACTTCGGCTTGCTGGCCCATGCGCACCCGGCGAAAGTCCACCTCGTTGATATCGACCTCGCCGCGCAGGTCACTGAGGTTGGCTATGCGGATGAGATCGCCGGCGCCGGCAAATCCACCGGGAACGGCGATCTCGCCGACTTCCTTAAGCTTGGCCAGGACGACGCCGTCGGTCGGCGCGGTCAGTTTCGTGTAGTCTAGGTTCACATACGCCGAAGCGACCTCGGCCTCGGCCTGGTGGACTGTTGCTTGAGCCACGGCAAGTTCATTCTCAGCAACATCAAGATTTTGCGTGGCGATAAGCCCACGCTCATGCAATTCCCGCATACGCACAACCTGTTTGCGCTTGAGCACCAAATTAGCCTGCGCCAGTTCCAGATTGGCCTTAGCCCTGCGTAGCGCGGCTTGATAGTCGCGGTCATCGAGACGCACGAGAACGTCGCCCTTGCGAACAAAGTCACCCTCCTGCGCCTCATAGGCATCGATCCGCCCAGGCACGCGCACACCAATAGAGATGTAGCGGTCGCCGGTGACGACGTAGCCCGCACCGGAGAGCACGGGGCCAGCGACCTGCGCGCCTACGCCAACGATCCGCGCAAACACCACCTGCACCTCAGGAGGTCGGCCCAGCGTCGCTTGATAGAGCCACAGACTCGCGCCGCCAATAATCAGCGCCAAGACGAGGACGGTCGCGATCCACCAGACCGTTCTGCGTCCCTCTGGCTGCCGGGACGTGGGATCAAGGCGTAGGCCGTGGAGGTTCGTATCGAGACGGGGAGCGGTTTCACTCGCCATACAAGAGAGAAAATTATCTTAGAGGATTCTTCGCTATGCCCAACCGAACTGTAGCGAAGATCCCGGCCGGAAGCGAGCGGGTTTCTTGTCCGGCTTTTCTGCTGCCATTTATGGAGGAAGGGTTTCTAAACCTTTGGCTCGTGCAAGGCAAAAGAAACGTCGCTCGGTGAACTACGCTCGGCGTAGCGCCTCGGTCACGCGCAGCCGAGCCGCGCGCCGCGCAGGCAGGAACCCGCCGAACACGCCCATGCTTACTGCCAGGAGCAGGGAGATCAGCAAGATCATGGGCGACAGCCTGAGGATGACGACCGCGGTCGAGAACGAGGCGAGGTTAAAGGCCACCCCGTGGATCAGCACGTTCACTACGGTGACCGCCCCCGCGCCCAGCAGCACGCCCCCAACATACCCGATAAGGGCGAGGAATACGGATTCCCTGACAAACGCAATCAGTATTGCCCCGCGGCTAAACCCGAGCGCGCGCAGGGTGCCGATCTCGGCCGTGCGATGGGTCACTGCGGCAAACATCGTGTTCATCGCGCCAAAGATGGCGCCTATACCCATGATGAGGGCGAGCACTGACGTCAACAGATACAAGGTGTTCGCGCTCTCGGCCTGTTCGCTGTAGTAATCGACCTCTGGCTTGGCTTCGAGAGAAATGCGCGGGTCGTCAGCGATACGGCGGATGAGTGCGTCCCGATCCGCGCCCGGCGCCACGGTGAGACGTACGCCCGAGTAGGTCGAGCGGTTGGCGTCGTTGAACAGGTCCTCCACATCAACCCATACCTCGGACTCAAATGCCGATCCGTCCGCGGTAAAAATGCCGACGACAGTCCAGTTACGCCGACCGAACTGAAAAGTTTCTCCGAGGCCGGCCCCTTCGTAGCGCTGCGAGGCGGCAATGCCGACTGCGGCCTCGCCAACTGCGGGCCGGGGCGGCCGGCCGGCAACGAAGCGGACATTGCCGTGAACGAGATACCCCGTCGGGGTGACTCCGCGCACCAAGACATTCTCACGCCCACCACCTTTAGGGCGAATGAAGGGCTGGTTAATCAGCTCGGGTGACACCAGCGGCTCACCTTCCGGCGTACGAGCGATGCCCGAGAGGTAGCGGAGAGCCTGCACTGCCTCACGGGTCACACTGCTCGACCCGTCATTAGTCGAGCCTTTGCGCATCACTACCAGATTGTTTGGGCTGCCGGTTGCGACCAGCATGCGCTTGAGCCCGGCGACGAGCGAGAGCAATAAGATCGTGACCACCACCACGAGCGCAATGCCGCCGGCAGTGGCGAGGGTGGTCATCTTGCGCACCAGGAGATTGCGGAAGTTATATTTGAGGGGAATGGCCATAATGAGCAGTCAGCTTTCAGCAAGAAGGAAAGTATGAGGGAGTCCGAAGCTGATCGCTGATGGCTGACCGCTGATCGCTTGTCTTCACGCGATTTGCCGCAACGCTGCGGCGACATTGAGACGCGCAGCTCCACGAGAGGGAATCACGCCAGCCAGGATGCCGACCAACAGCGCCAAGAACAGACCCTGGATCATTACCGACACCGGCATGATGAACATCGCCATGGGTCCCAGGAACGGCGACCATGAGCTTTTCCCGGCGTTCAGGATGACATAAGCCAGTCCCGCACCCAACGCTCCACCAAGAACGGTGATCACGAGCCCCTCACTGAGCAGTAAGGTGAACACCGTGCGCCGCCGAAAGCCGATGGTCTTCAGCACCGCTACTTCGCCGATGCGTTCACGGACGCTCATGGCCGCCGTGTTCGCGGCGATCAACACGATGGCGGCGACGACGAGAAATCCGACAAGCATAACGATGCGAATCAGCCCGTCGAATGAGCTGAAAAAATTGGAGATAAAGGCCCGTTCGGTTTCCGAGGCCGTCTCCGCCTCAGAGTTATGAAAGAGATCGTCGATCGCGGCCATCACGGTATTGATATGCTCGGGCTGATCGACCCGGACCCACAGCATGCCAACGTAACCGAAAGTGCCGCCAGGTCGCACGGCTTCTTCAAAATACTGGCGCGGAAACCAGAGGGAGGTGGAAAGGCGTTCGGGAATCCGGCCGACAATCTTAAGCGTCAGATTCACGGGGAAGATGGTGCCGCGGAGCGTAATTTCGTCGCCGATCTTCCAGCCAAACTTCGCCATCGTGCGCGAAGCAACCAGAGCACCATTGCGCGCATGTTTAAACGCTTCCAACTCGGCTGGATCCCAGTCGATGTCTGGCCAGACGTCACTCACCTTTTCCGGATCGACGGCAAAGTTGGGAAAGGCGTCTTTGGGCTCGGTGTAGAGGCCACCAAACCAACTCCAATGGCTCACGCCGACAACGTGCGGCAAAGTCCGCACCTTCTGCACATAAGCTAGTGGTAACCAGTAGGTCAGCCCGGCTTTGTGATGGACCGAGATGCGCAGACTATTGGCCGTGCGAGCGAGAATCGAATCACGCACCGAAGGCAGAGTCATCACCGCACACACCAGGAAGATCGAAAAAGCCACCGCTAGCGTCGTCAGAATCGTCCGCCCGCGGTTACGTCCGAGGTTGCGCCAGATGAGGGTCCAAGTGGTCATAACGATTGCGGAATGCAGAATGCGGATTGGCAGAATCCACGTTGCCTACAAATTCCCTCTCCCTCTGAGAGAGTGCCGGCCTTTTTTTTCGTAGGGTGCATTTTATGCACCATTCCTTTGGTGCGCGGAGCGCACCCTACCAGCAACAAGCCCGATGTCTAACACAAGTGCCCCAGCTGCACAAAAATGACACATCCATCCGGGCTGTACGGATGATGGCGGCTCCCCGGCGGGTTGCGCAGATACGTACCGGCCGGGTACAGGCCATGCTCGTCGGCGAAGGTTCCTTCCAAGACGAGGATTTCCTCTCCGCCCGGATGCGTATGCGCCGGAAACGAAGCCCCAGGCGCGTAACGCACGATGCTCGTCGCCAAGCCCAGCGCTTCGTCGCGCACCAGGTAGCGGCGCTCCACCCCCGGCGCTGGTGACGGCTCCCAGGGAAGATCTGTGGTTTGCAGGGCAATGGACTCGGTGAGGTCAGTACGGAGCGGCATGAGGATCTCCGTGAGTGTAAGGGTGGGGTTGAAACCCACCCCTACTTGAACGCGTGGAATGTCAAGATGGTGAACGTCTCCCGCACATGAGGAATTTTTTGAATTTGTTCGGTCACCAAATGAGAAAGGTCATCGAAGTTTTCGACGTAGAGCTTAACCAGCAAATCATACGCACCGGAGATCGAGTACGCCTCGGAGAAGCTCTCCAATTCAGTGACCCGGTCCGCCACTTCGGCAAGCGAGCCGGGCTCGACTTTCAACATTAGAAAAACCGCGCGCATCGGTTTCCTCCTCTGGGTCTACCGAGTTGAAGCATAGCATAGGAGCCTCGATAAACGGTAGGGGTGACCGGCCGATCGCTCAGGGCATCATTCCGTCCATCCTCATTTCCGACCTGCAACAGGTGCGCAAGCTGGCGGAGGTCTATCAGGAAGAGTCAGAGAAAGCCGGGCGCTACCTGGCCCGGGGGCAAGGCATCGGCGTGTTGCGGCAGTTCTACTTTGGCAATACCCGCGCCGAAGCGTTGGAGATGGCCGAGAAGGGCGCGGTGGAGGTGTTCTACCGCCGTTTTGTCGGACATTTTGGCTTCTGGGACGCCTGGCGCTTGCCGGAAGATGAAGCCAAATACCCGGCGGCCAAGGGACTGCTGCCGCAGAGCGAGTGGACGGTCGATCGCATGATAAAATCTCACTATCTGTTGGCCGGCACGCGGGACGACGTACGCCGGGAGATGGATGCACTGGTCGAAGCCGCGAATCCCGAGTGGTTCTGTTGGTTCGTCGACCAGGGACTGGTCCCGCTGTACGAGGTGAAGAAGCAGTTGGAATTCTTCGGCAGTAAGATTCTGCCGCAGTATAAGTAATGAGGACTGAGTGATGAGGGCTGAGTAAAAAGTTCTGCGGCGTGGAAGCTGTCTTACTCAGTCCTCAGTCCTCGTTACTCATTACTTTTCTAAGCCATATCTCCCATCAGATCGAAGTGGACCTTGCGGTTCTTGAACAGCCAGCGATCCTTTTGCTTCACCAACTGGTCTTCGTAGCGGCCGGCTATGCCGTTGACCAGCGCGCCTTCACCCTTCGAGCGAACCACGACAATGTAGCTCTTCGCGGTTGCCTCGTTGTCTTTCACCTTGATGATCTCATTCATGACGCAGTGTTTCATCATTGGTAAGCCATTCGTCAAGCGGATGTTTTTGAGGAACGCGCGCAAGGCGTCCTTCCCCTTTTGCACGCCCATCCGACCGGCATCGAATACGCCGTCGTCAGTGAACAGATCCACCCACTTGTCGAACTCGCCCCCGTCAAAGCGGAAGCAATACTCGGCAATGGTTTCGTGGATCGCGTCCTTCTCTTCTAACACTGAAGCCATAACACACCTCCTTTTGGTATTGGTCACTTCTTCTGCTCCTACCATTTCTTGAAGACGAAGAACACTGCTCCCGCGATCAAGAGAAAACCCACGAGATAGTTCCATTTCAGGTCTTCCTTCAGATAAACCACGGAGAACACGCTGAAGACGATCAAGGTGATGACTTCCTGTATGACTTTCAACTGTGCGGCCGAGAACTGCGCATGGCCGATGCGGTTGGCGGGTACCTGGAAACAATACTCGAAAAAAGCGATCAGCCAACTGATGAGAATGACCTTCCACAACGCGACGTCCTTATAATTAAGGTGGCCGTACCAGGCGATCGTCATAAATATATTGGAAACGCTTAAAAGCAGAATCGTTTTCACTGACGCCCTCCTCCCCCGGTTTGACGCTTGCTCCCTTCTGCGTCAAGATAACCATATTATGAATGCTCAACTTGAAGCGCTGCTCAATCAGCTCCTGGAGGCCGAACGGGCCGGCCACACCCTTCTCGATGCCATGACCCAAGAGACCGCGGACCCGCAGATTAAGGCCCTGTTCGCCAACTTTACCGACATCGAGGTTGGCGACGCCGCTGTACTTGAAGGCCTCATCCGTCTACACGGTGGGACGCCTTCGACCAAGACCAGCGACTTTGCTGACAAGGTTTTGAGCGTCGATAACCTGCACGAGCAGATCAATTTACTGTCGCGTGGGCAAGCCTGGGTCGCGCGCAAAGTCGAGCAGGCGCTGGCCCTGAACCCAGCCTCGGACATTGCCGCTTTTCTCAAAGAGATGGCCAACCGCCACCGCCACAACATGGAATGGGCGCGTGCCGAGGCAATTAAAGCTTTTGACGAGTAAGAAGAGACACAAGAACAGATTGTCTTGTGTTCTCAGGCGTCTAGCTCGTCGGACAAAACGAGGTTCTTAGGAGTGGTTGCGGATAGGTTGCGGATGGTTGCTTCTGGGACCTGTGGTTGCGAGTCGTCCAGCTTGTCTACCGCCTGCCGGTTTCCGCCTGGCACGAGGTGGCCGTAGGTGTCCACCGTGATCTTAATGGAGTGATGCCCGAGTTGCTCCTTGACGTAGACTAGGGACTCGCCTTGTTGAATGAGCAACGAGGCGTAGGTATGCCGCAAATCGTGAATGCGGATCTGGCGGAGTCCGGCTCTCTGTAGCGCTGGACGCAACACGTCACTGCGCAAGATCACATCACAGAGAGGCTTCCCCTCCTCATTACAGAATACCCACTCAGGTACTTCGCTCCACCCGTTCCGCCACGCTTGCTCTTTTCTCGTTTCCAACAAAGCCTTGAGAGTGTCCTGGAGTTGACGGCTCATATCTACCCGGCGCGACTTCTTTGACTTGGTGGAACTCAGTACGCCTTTTCTCAGTCCTCGCTGCACGTCGATGAAGCCGCCGTGCCAGTCGAGGTCTCCCCTCTTGAGCGCTAATGCTTCCCCTAATCTCACACCGGTGCGGGCCAGCGTGAGAAAGAACGGGTACGCATCGGGCCAGCCGTGCAGGACGGTCTCAAGGAAACGCGCCAGTTCCTCCCGTGTCAGCGGACGTATTTGCTCTCTCGGGTGTATCTGCACGGGGAGTAGTCTCCCCGGCTTGGCTGCCGGGTTGATCGTGGCTTTCCCGTCTTCGATGGCGCTCGTGTGGATGGTGCCAATCAGTCGCAGAATCATGTAGATCCTGGCGCGCGAGAGCCCGGTTGCCAGCCAGGAGGAGAGTGCCTGCTTGATATCCCCTCGCGTCACAGCGCCTAGCTCCTGTGCTCCACAGAACGGCAGGATATGCCGGGTCAGGAGCACTTCATATTCCCTGACCGTAGACGGCTTACAACGCACGGTCGCGTAGGTCTTCAACCACTCTGCTGCATAGTCGGCAAAGGGGATGGTCTTTGCCTTCTCCTCCAAGAGCGTGAAGTCTCCTAAC
>JBGPOI010000129.1:0-10833 GCA_041487975.1 Binatia bacterium
GACAGCCTTCCCTTCGCTGCACTACAACGATTGCAGACTGTGTACTACCTCCGACTGGGACGGAACAAACGGCGACGATCACGGCTCACAGTATCGCCGATCCGACAAAATCTGGGAGTGCCATCGTCAAGCTGACTCCTTGAAATGACAAGGAGAGTTAGGACACTAGTGACCACAGGAGGTATTTATGTCTACTTTTAGCTTTAATCCAGATACGACTCGCTACGAATCGCAGAATGCGTTGTGGTTAGGAAAAGCGGCGAGCCTGGCTTATCAAGACGAGCCAACTGTTTGGCAAGAGACGTCGGTGTGGGGCTTTGACAGGTTCCGCTTTTTTTCCAAACGAGAAACCCAAGCGTTCGTCATCGCCAATGATAAGATGATCATCACGGCATTTCGTGGGACTGAACCAACCCAGCTGAAGGACTGGATGACGGATGTTGACATTGCTCTCGTCGATGGGCTGGGCGGCAAGCTGCACGAAGGATTTAACCGGGCGCTATCCTATGTGTATCAAGACATCCGCAACACCATTGCGGAGTGGCAAAGAAATGGACAATCCTTGTGGTTTACCGGGCATAGTTTAGGCGCTGCCCTCGCGACACTGGCGGTTGCGAAACTCAGATATGAAGAGGATAAGCCAGTGTATGGTCTGTACACCTTTGGTCAACCACGGACGGGGGATAGGAATTTTGAGCGTACCTTTAATCCGGATTTCAAGCCCCGGACCTTTCGTTTCGTGAACAATAATGACGTTGTTCCTCGCGTCCCACCACGTGAACTTAGATACAGCCACGTTGGTACATTTCTCTACTTCGATGCAGATGGGAAGCTTCACAGCGATATAAGCTGGTGGTATCGGTTACTAGATTGTATTAAAGGCAATATCGAAGACTTCCTCACACCCGGCACTGATGGCATCAGAGATCATGCGATGAACAACTATCTAGACAACCTCGAAAAGAATCTTGGAGTGCAACCGGCGTTGTAGGGGCTGAGAGGGGGCACAGAGGAATGCAGCCCCTCCGTTGCAATCTGCTCTAATGTCCAACCTGTTTCCGTGAGTGGTCAATGTAACGTTGGATCAACAGCCGCATGGTTTCGGTAGGTTGGATGCCGATGAGGGGAAACTCGCCGAGCATGAAGGTTGGGTAGCCGACAATGCCAAAGGTGGTCGCTTCAGCCTCGGTTTCCTTGACTCGCGCGGTGAAGGTCCCCGCCCGCAACCCCTGTTCCAACTCGGCGACTGGCAGTCCGATCTGCTCAGCTAGATTCAGTAGAATATGCAAGTCGCCGATGTCCTTCCCCTCCTCGAATACGGCAGCAAAAACGGCATCGTGATACTCGGCAAATTTTCCTTCTTCTCGTGCGAACTCGGCTCCTGCGAGCGCCGAGGCTGAGTCCAGCCAGCGCTCCGGTAGGCGGAGAGTGACTCCGGTCTCACGGGCAACGCGAAAGATCTTACCTCTGGCCTCGTCGCCAATCATCTCGCCATTCTTCCACCCTGGATGACGACGCGAGATCTGCACACCCTTCCACAGCAGCGCGATCTCCAGTTGACCGTCGAGCTGCGCCATGACCCGCTTGGCCACATAACACAGCGACGAAGCGTAGTCGTAATAAATGGGGACGATAACCTGAGACATGGAAGTAAATCCTCGCTTTCTGGTAGGTACTGGATCGCCCAGAGCGTTGCAAGGGTGCGGGGGTTGAACTATAAGAAGAAGCAGTCAGCCGTCAGCTATCAGCAATCAGCCAGACAAAAAGGTAGAGCTTTATGTTCGGTCATGGCTGAAAGCTGAGTGCTGAAAGCTGAGTGCAGTGAACAAGGAGGGCATCATGGGAGTCATTGAAGTGCTCAACCCTACGGCCGAGGCGCGGGCGCCTGAACTGCCCCTGGCGCGGCGCCTCACCGACCTGCGCGGCAAAACCATCGGTTTTCTCAACAACCGCAAAGCCAACGCCGGCCTGCTGCTGGAGCAGGTCGAGGAATTCCTGCGGGCTCGCTTTGGCGAGTTTACCGTGCTCAAAGGCGACAAGAACGCCTCCATGCGCACGCCCGAAGCGGTTATGAATCGCCTCTCTGTTTGCGACGCGGTGGTCACCGCCGTCGGTGATTGAGGGTCATGCACGTCGTGGAGTGTCCACGACACCATTGAGCTGGAAAAAAGGGGCATCCCTACCGCTGTCATCTGTAGCGACGAGTTCGCTCCGCTCGGACGAGCCGAGTCCCGCACCTTGGGCATGGGCGGCATTCCGATCGCGGTTATCCCTCACCCCCTCGCCGGGAACAAACCAGACGAGGTGAAAAAGAAGGCCGCGGCGATCGCCGAGGAGGTAATCGCTATCCTGACCCAACCGGCCGAGAAACTCGCCCAGGACTATCGCGGGCGTTTTTTAAAGCCGGCGGAAAAACCGATAGGCAAGCGAGCGTCGGTGTAGGCAAGAAGCCCGGAGTCAGAATCCAGAATCCAGAAGTCAGGAAAACAGCAGGCCGTACTATGGATCTTCGCTCTGACAAAATTTCTTTGAACGACTCGCTGGAAGCGGTCAACGACTGGTTCTACGACCAGGGCTGGACTGACGGGTTACCCATCGTTCCGCCGACCCCGGAGCGGGTGGAAAAACTTCTGGCTTGGACCGATCGCAATCCTGAGGACGAGCTTGGCCCGGTGCCACCCAAGTACGGCATCGCCACGATCGAGAAGTTGGCGATCAACGCGGTGATGGCCGGGTGTCTGCCTGAATATTTCCCCATCATTATCACTGCGGTCGAGGCCATGCTGGAGAGTCAGTTCAATCTCTATGCGGTGCAGAGCACCACGCACCCCTGCGCGCCCCTGTTGATCCTTAACGGCCCCATCGCCCGCGAACTAGGAGTGAATGCCCGCTACAACGCCTTTGGCCAAGGGTGGCGACCCAATGCCACGATCGGCCGAGCGATCCGTCTGATTCTGCTCAATGTTGGCGGCGGTGTACCGGGAGTGCTCGACCGAGCCACGCAAGGACAACCGTCGAAGTATTCCTACTGTGTCGCTGAGAACGAGGAGGAGAATCCCTGGACCCCGTTGCACGTCGAGTGCGGTTTCGCGGCTGACACCAGCACGGTCACCGTCTGTGGAGCCGAGGGACCGCATAACATCAACGACCATATCAGCACTGCCGCCCTTGGCATCCTGACCACCATTGCTAGCACCATGGCCGGCATGGGCTCGAATAACGCCTATGCTTTCGGCGAACCGATCTTGGCGCTGGGACCGGAACACACAGCGATTCTGGCGCGGGACGGGCTCAGCAAAGACGACATTCGTGCCTATGTGTTTGCCCATGCTCGGGTGCCGCGCGCCACCTGGGAGGCCGGCGGAATGTTCGGCATGGGCTTCGCGTCGGAGGAGCTGTTTCTTGGCGAAGTGGGCATTCCGCTGATTCGCAAACCTGAACACTTGATGATCATCGTTGCCGGAGGACCTGGTCGGCACTCTTGTTGGATGCCGACGTTCGGCGCTATGACACGCTCGGTGACTCGGGCCATCGTGTTGAAGGACGGCACGCCGGCGAAGTCGATGCAGGAATTCCGCCGATAAGAAGAGTCCACAGGCCAAGGTCCAAAGGCCAAAGTTAAGGGAGAATGTATGAAACTCAAAGATCAAGTGGCAATCGTGTCGGCCGCGGCCGGGGCTGGCATCGGGCAGGCGATCACCCGGCGGTTGGCTGCCGAAGGCGCACATGTAGTGATTAGCGATGCCCACGCCAAACGTCCGCTCGATCTGGCGCAGGAATTGAGCAAAGAGCATGGCCGCGAGTTCATCGGCTTGCAAGTCGATGCAACTAACAAAGAACAAGTCGATAAGCTGGTACAGGTAACCGTGGACAAATACGGCCGCATCGACATCCTGGTCAACAACGCCGGCATCAACAAGCTGGAGCCCGCGTGGGAGATGTCAGCCGAGACCTGGGACTTCGTCATTCGCACCAACCTGTACAGCACCTTCTACAACACCCGCGCGGTCCTCCCGCACATGGTCAAGCAAAAGTCCGGCAAGATCGTCAGCCTGGCGTCGGTGGCCGGTTGGATCGGCTCCAGCGATGGCGAGGCGCATTATTGCGCGGCCAAAGCGGCGGTGATGGGTTACACCCGAGCGGTGGCCGCGGAGGTAGGGAAACATGGCGTCCGTATCAACGCCATCGCGCCGGGATTGATCTACAACGAGTTCCTGCGCCGCATCTATCCGGACGAAATGTTCCGTTCGGTGGAGAAGCGCACCCCGCTCGGCCGCGTCGGCCAGCCGAAAGACATCGCCGACTTAGCGCTATTCCTGGTGAGCGACGAGTCGAGCTTCATCACCGGCGAGGTGATGTGCTGTAGCGGCGGACTCTACGTGCATGCGTAGAAGGGTAAGGGCGGGATCTCCTGACCCCTACCGCAAAGTGGGCTTTAGTCGGCTTCGCCCGCGCGGGAAGACTACAGGCTCCGTAGGAGATTGAAACCATGAAAGTTGGCTTAGTCGGCTTCGCTCGCGCGGGCAAAACTACCATTTTCAACGCTTTGACCGGCCTGAGCGCCGAGGTCGGAGGATTTGACAAGAAAAAAGAAGCAGCAATCGCGGTGGTGAAGGTGCCCGACTCACGCATCGATGCCCTGGCCGAGATCGTGCACCCCGAGCGGAATAAATATGCCGAGGTGACCTTTCTCGATTTTCCGCCTCCCGAGGAGCGCAAAGTCGGACTGGAGACCGAGGTGCTGGTGCAAATGCGGGAGTCCGAGGCGCTGGCCCAGGTGGTCCGCGCCTTCGACGATCCGGCGGCGACCACGCCTCCCGACCCGCTGCGCGACCTGCGGGCGTTTCATGTCGAACTGATCCTGGCCGATTTGACGGTGATCGAGAAACGCCTCGAACGGCTGAAAAAAGAGAAAGGCAAGGAACGAGAGAAGGAACTACTGGAGAAGTGCCAGAAGATCCTGGAAGAAGAGAAGCCGCTGCGCGGCGTGTCGTTCTTCCCCGAAGAGCAGGTGCTGTTGTCGGGCTTCGCTTTTCTCAGCCAGAAACCCTTGCTGGTCGTCTATAATCTGGCGGAAGACACCTTGCACGCCCCCCTGCCCGCTCCCGTTGCCGCATACACCACGAGTGAGGGTCTTACTGTCATAGCGATTTGCGGCAAAGTCGAGATGGAGATTGCGCAACTCGACGAGGAAGAGCGCGGCGCGTTTCTCGCTGACCTTGGTCTGACGGACTCCGCCCGCGACCGCTTCATCCAGCAGGCGTATGCCATGCTGAATCTTATCAGCTTCTTTACCGCCGGGCCGATGGAGGCGCGAGCGTGGACGATCACGCGCGGCACGACAGCGGTTAAGGCGGCGGGGAAAATCCACTCAGACATCGAGCGCGGCTTTATCCGCGCCGAAGTCATCGCCTACAACGATTACATCCGTTACCGCGGTGAGACGGGCTGCCGCGAGGTAGGCAAAATGCGCCTGGAAGGCAAAGAATACGTCATGCAGGACGGAGACGTGGTGCACTTTCGCTTCAAAGTGTGACCGTGTTCTGGGCATACTCTTCCTTGTAGATATTCACAAAAGCCAGGATGGTGGCCAGGACCACCGGACCGAGAAAGATGCCCAGGAAACCATAGGCCTGCAGACCACCGAGAATGCCGAAGAAGAGAAAGAGGGTCGGCAGCTTGGTGCGACCACCGATGATGAGGGGTTTGATAATATTGTCCACGCCGCTCACAATCAGAATGCCATAGACCAAGAGGATCAGCGCCTTGCCCCAAGTGCCCAACAGCCCCAGGTAAAACACACAGGGAAGCCACACCACCGCAGATCCACCAATCGGTTGAAACGAAGCCAGCGCCGCAGCACAAGCCAGAAAAAAGCTGAACGGGATTCCCAGGATCCAGAACCCCAGGCCCGCCAGAATGCCCTGGGCGACGGCGGTGACCACCATACCCTGCACGACCGCCGAAACTGTCTCATAGAACCGCTGGAAGACCTGCTCTTTGTGTTCCGGCTCCATGGGAATTAGGTCACGCAGGGTGAGATAGAGCCCTTCGCCGTCGCGAAAGAGAAAAAACAAGCTGAAGCTCATGATGAGAAAATCGAAGAGAAATACGAACAGGTTTTTGGCAATGCCCGTAGCCTCACCAGCAATAAACTGGCTGGCCACGTTCGCGCCTTGCAGGGCTAATCCTGGCAGGTCGATATCAAACGCCGCGATCTGCGGCCCCCACTTCTGCCACAACCGCCCGGGCATGGTTTCTCGCCAACCGGAGAGGAACTGCTGCAACTCGCCGGATTGGGCGGCCTCCGAGAGACGCTGGTAGAGCCCCAGCGCCTGCGCAGTCAAAATGGTGGAGAACAGGAAGACCGGCACTGCCACCAACAAGACGACCAGCAGAGTCATCAGCAAAGAAATGAGGGTCCGCTGACCAGCGAACAGGCTGAGCAGCAGGGTGAACAGCGGGTAGAAGGTGAGCACCAGGATCACCGCCCAGATCAACGGCACCAGGAAAGCGGAAAACAACGAGTAGAGCTGCGAGAGCAAGAACAGGAAGACGGCGAAAAAGAAGGCGGCGAAGAGTTGCTGGCGCGACATGGCGATTGCAGAATGCGGATTGGGGCGTGCAGATGGAAAAACAGAGTAATGGTTATTTTTCAGAGAAGATGTCTGCCCATTCTCCCTGAGCGAGGGCCGTGACAAAAGCCAGGTCGCCTGCGAGAAAATCGTACGCTGGCAACTGGGTCGGCTCGACCCACGTGAGGGCGTGAAACTGGGTGTTCCGTATCTCTCCCCTATACGTCGGAATGTGAAAGAAGGTCAGGGCGACGGTCCGGCCATTAGCGTACGTGTGGAAAGCGCGCTGCAGTTCCGCGCCGATAGTTGCTGCGATCGCCAACTCCTCGCGTAGTTCGCGTTGCAGACAGGCCGCGTCGTCCTCATCATCGTACGCCTTGCCGCCGGGGAACTCCCATTTCAGCGGGTGCGGATCCTGGGGGCGGCGTTGGCAAATCAATAGCCGCCGTCCACGCGTGAGCACCCCGGCGGAAACCCGGATGATGGTTGTCATGGTAGTTGTGGCCATCGTAAAGCGTAACGAGTAACCGCGCGGCCTTCGTCTTGCGTTTTACGTCTTTAATTCAACCGCGCCATCATGCGCGAGATGAGCGTGCGCACCGCCTCAGTGTCCTCAGCGTTTGGGGCCATCTGCAGGTAGCGTCTCAAGTCTTGCAGTGCGGCCTGAAGATGGCCGAGGCGCTGATGGACGGCGCCGCGGTCGCGCACTTCCAGCGCCAAGTCCGGCGCAACTAGCAAAATACGGTCGCTGGCCGCCAGGGCGCGAGCGAAATCATTCTGCTGCAGGTAGATCCCTTTCAGGTTGCGCAGTATGCGCAGCAAAATTTCTTTCTTGCTTGCCGGAGCCAGAAGCTGGGGGATTTGCGCGAGGAACGGGTTGGCATCGCCATACATCCTGCGCAGCTTTTGCGCCAGTTCTTCGCGGCTGAGAGTCACGCCACCGGCAAAGGGATCAAGGACCAGCTCCCCGTCCGCCCCGCGGTATGTGACCAGGAAATGACCGGGAAACCCGACTCCCGCCAGGGGCAAGCCGAGACGGCGACCCACTTCAAGGTAGATCACCGAGAGTGTAATGGGAATCCCACGCTTGCGATCGAGGACTTCGTTGAGGAAACTGTTGCGCGGGTCATAATACTCGCTCTCGTTGCCGGTTAGCCCTTCCTCGTGGAACAAGAGGATATTGAGGTTGTGGATAATGTCGGTTGGCTCCGGAGCCTGGGGCAAGCGCGCACGCACGGCCGCGGCCAGCCCATCGAGCCGGCGCAAGTAGGCGGCAACGTCCAGTTCGGGATGTTCTTCCTGGACGATCAGTAACGCCGCTTCAGCTAGATCTAACTCCTCTTCTGGACCACTCACGAGTTGAGCAAAACGTTCGCGCGCCGCTGGGAGCATAAGCACCTCTATTCTCTTGGATGACAAATCCAAGTCTTTCTATACTGCTGACAAAGGCACCGGCGCGCAAGGGTACGAGGGGAGACCGCGGGGGTGGACAAATGAAGAGTCAGTCCCCTATAATCCCTTCGTATCCCTATGGTCGTGCCAAGTAGAAGCCCGCTCAACCAGTTGTTACGCGCCACCGAAGGTTCCGCTCCTCTCGTCATTTTGCCCCACGATAACCCCGACCCCGATGCCTTGGCCAGTGCGGCGGCGCTGCGTTTCATCGTTAACCAAGCTCACGAAGACAAGGAAATCATCATTGCTCTGGGAGGCATCGTCGGACGGGCGGAGAACCGGGCGATGCTGCGCTACTTGAACATTAACTTGGTGCCAGTTGGGAAGATCGACTTTTCCCGCACCCTCCAGGTCGCCCTGGTGGACACCCAACCTGGGCGCATCAACAACTCCTTACCCGAGCAATTTCCTCCGACCATCGTCATCGACCACCATCCGGCGTATGGCTCGTACGATGCCGTGCAGTTCCTCGATCTGCGCGACGGGTACGGCGCCACCTCGACGATCCTGACCGAGTATCTGGAAGAAGCCCACGTTGACGTAGAAAGCAAGATTGCCACCGCCCTCTTCTATGGCATCAACGCCGAGACGCAGGACCTGGGTCGCGAAGCTACGCCCAAGGATGTTGAGGCCTGTCAGTTCCTGTATCCCTACACCAACAAGCGCCGTCTGGCCAAGATCGAAAACGCGCGGGTGCCGCGTGAGTACTTCAAAGTGTTCCGCGATGCCATCGAAGAGGCCGTGCTCTACGACAACGTGGTGATCTCCGTCCTGCACGAAGTCCAGTATCCCGACATGGTCGCGGAAGTGGCGGATTTTCTCCTCCGTTTGGACGAGTCGGAGTGGTCGATGGCGATCGGCCATTATGAGGACAATCTCTACGTCTCTCTGCGCACCACTAACCGTGATGCGAATGCCGGCGAGATTCTGCAGAAGGTACTGGGCAGCAAGTCGGCCGGTGGGCACGACATGATCGCTGGCGGCCGCATCAAGGTAACCGAGAAAGGCCTAGGGGTGGAGAAGGCAGCCGTACGCATCAAGGACCGCCTGCTCAAGGCCATCGGCGTCGATGCCTCGTCGGCACGGGACCTGGTGCGGTAAACAACCAGATTATCTCGTTCACTTCTTACCCAGGTTTCCTTTCCTTTCTGCTCGCCTCACAAACCCTCCCTTGCTCAGCAAAGACCTTCAGGGTAGGGAGAGAGAATCCTGTTCGGACAATCGTGTCCACGCAAAAAGGGAGGAAACCATGGCATTAGCGCGCATCCCGCGTTACTCGTCGGCTGGCTCGGGCCTGATCTCTTTCGACAAACTCCCCTCTGGTATCTCGTACGAGGTCGTGCCGCTCACGGCGGAAGATCGCGGCGAATCCAAAGGTGTACTGTACACCAAAGGTGGCGAGAAGACGGTGGTGTGCCTCATGCACCCCCGGGCCGACATGACCCGTCACTACGCGGTTCCCTATTTGCTGGAAGCGGGCTATGCCGCCTTCGGCCAGGAAGGGCGCTGGCCGGGCAACGACATCGCCTGTATCCATGAGATGCTCGTGCCGGACATTGCCGCCGGCATCAAGTTTCTTAAAGAGCAACGAGGGTTTCAGCAGGTCGTGTTTATCGGCAACAGCGGTGGAGGTTCGCTCTACTCTTTCTACCAGGCACAGGCAGTGACAGCTTCCCCGGGACGGCTGACCCATACTCCGGCCGGGGACTCGTACGACCTGAACCGGTTCTCCCTCCCTCCGGGGGATGGCATGGTGATTCTCGCCGCGCACCTGGGAGAAGGTAAGTTTTTGCAGAATGCCATTGATCCGGCAGTGACGGATGAGAACGACCCGCTGTCGTGCGACCCCAGCCTGGATATGTACAACCCGGCCAACGGGTTCCGCGAACCGCCTGAGCCCAGCAAGTACGCTCAGGAGTTCATCCAACGCTACCGTGCCGCCCAGACGACGCGGGTAGCCCGCATCGATGCCAGCGCTCGCCGTTACGTCGAGGAGCAGCGGTATTTTCAGGAACTCACGCGCCAGCCGGAGTTTGACAAGATGCCGCTGGAGAAACGCACCTTCATCAGCCGGCGCGCGCTGCTGGGACGATATATGGAGATCCACCGCACCGAAGCCAATTTAACGTATACTGATCCCTCGCTTTACCCTTCGTCGCGTGATTATGGGTCGCTCTTCTCGCCTCGTCCAGACCTATTCAATTACATGGAAGCAGGCTTCGGCAAATACCAGACGCCACGGGCGTGGCTGAGCACCTGGTCAGGGCTCTCGTCCCGTGCGGCGGTGTTGGATAATATACAGAAAGTGACGATTCCGACACTGGTCGTGCATTACAGCGGCGACCACGCGATCTATCCGCAGGAATCCGAGGCGGTCTACCAGCAATCCTTGGCTCAGGACAAGCAACTCGCCCATGTCGATGGCGATCACTTCGGCTATCCGCTCAAGTCCAAGCCGAACTCAGGGGGAAGAGACGGGGCGATGAAGATCATTGTGCCCTGGCTGCGGGAGCGGTTCCCGGCGAGGTAGGATGAGGGGAGAAAGGGAGATGGGGAGAATCGGAGTGGTGTTTTTAACTCTCCGATTCTTCGCTTCCCCGGTTCCCCGATTCCCCGGTTCTTATGTTTCTGAGCTAATAGCTAACCGCTAATTGCTGAAAGCTTCATTATGCGCTTCGGACTTAACTTCTTCCCCTCAGTCGATCCCTCGCAACTCTCCGGTCGCGATTACTACCGGCAGGCGCTGGCCTTGGCCGCCCGTGCTGATGCGCTCGGCTACCATCATATCCGCACGGTCGAGCACTAC
>JBGPOI010000130.1:0-10814 GCA_041487975.1 Binatia bacterium
GAACTCTATCGCTATGTGTCCGAGGACAAAGAGATCGCGCTCTCTGTGAGTGTATCACCAGAGCTTTCTCTCACTGCTGACCGCAACCGGATGCTGCAGGTCCTGGCCAATCTCCTGGATAATGCCATCAAGTATACGCCCAGTGGGGGAAGAGTGGAGATCGCGGCGTCCTCGGACCGCTACCAGGTCGTTATTACCGTCACCGATACCGGCATTGGCATTCCGCCGGAAGACCTCGCGAAAATTTGGGATCGCTTGTATCGCGGCGATAAAAGCCGTTCGCAGCGTGGACTGGGACTTGGGCTCAGTCTCGTCAAAGCCATCGTACAGGCACACCAGGGACATGTGGAAGTCTCCAATGTTATTGGTCAGGGAGCACAATTCGTACTCTCTCTCCCCGTCAAGACTCCTGCGTGAAAGATTCCTCCTTCCTCAACCTTTCCTAACTGTAATCTCCAGGAAAGGTTCTGGTAATGTTTCTGTTTTTATACTGTATCAGAATGCCTAGTGCATTTGCAGGAAACCTGTTGGGGAATACGGTTATCCTCGATCCGGCCAGAGCAGTGTAGGGGCTTGATTTATCAAGCCCTTGGGTGGGTCCGATGAATCGGACCCCTACCTTGGTATCCCCAAGAGGTATGCTGAAACTGTACTAGGGCTGGACGTCCCGAAACATAAGGTACGCACAGCAAAGAGATCTCCATGACTCGTTCTTGTCGGCCGTGCACGGTTGCTGTGCGCGCTGTGGGTCATGCTGGCTCTGCTCAAGGAGGCCGTCACTAAAACACGCGCGAGGTGAAAAGCTGCACCCAGAGAGGGAAGGGAACGATGTGTAACTTACCAGGGCAGATTAGCCCCTGGCCAAACTTACAAAGGCGGAGGGCAGTATGGAGACAAGAGCAAAATGGCAATACGCGCTCGCTACACTGGCGCTGGTATGGGGGCTGGGGGTGGGCGGTCGGCCCGCGCAGGCAGGACCCCCTACGGTCTCGGTGTGTCCAGTCTGTGCAGGCCCCACGCTGGGGCCAGGCGGCTCGTTTGCCTTGACGTGCGATATGTCGTGTGCGGTGGGGCCAGCACTGACGGTGGATTCGGCCAGTCTGGACATGAAGGGGCACACGGTGACGTGTACGGACAATACGATCGACGGCATTGTGGTCCAGGGCTTCAAGGCGAAAGTCCAGAACGGCACGGTCACGGGGTGCTATGATGGGGTGGAGCTGCAAGGCACGGGTCACCACGAGGTGCGCAATGTGACGTCGTCGTATAACGCTAACATTGGGTTCGAGGAGCTGGAGGGCTCTAGCGCCAACAAACTGACTAACGACACAGCGTCGTACAACGGGACCCTCATCGATGGGCACAGTGGCGGCTCCGGCTGTGACTTCGTGGAGGGAGCCAGCAACGGTTTCTCTCTCGACGGCGGGCATGACGTCTTGTCAAACGACACCGCCATTGGGAACCTCGATACTGGCGTCGAGATTGATGGCGACGGTAACTCCCTGACTAAGGTCATTTCTAACGACAGCAAGGTTACGATTCTCTGCGATTTTGGTAGTGGTGTCTACATTTGCGACCCCGAGGATTGCGATGACAGCGGGGGCGAGGGCTTTGCCATTAGTGGTGATAGCAACCATCTGCTCGGCGTCACCGCCAATGACAACAGGGACAATGGCGTTAATTTTAACGGCCAGAACAATCGAGTGGAGGCCAGTACCGCCAATGATAACGACGAGAGTGGCTTCATCGTCATTGGGGGTGGGAATAACCAGTTCTTCAGCAACACCGCCAACAACAACGACAATGGCTTTTCTATGTATGAAGGCGCTGGCGGCAACACTCTGAACGGTAACAAGGCCGACGGCGAGGACGAGGGCTTTCATCTCCAGACGCCCAACAACATCCTGGTCGGCAACAAAGCCACCAACAACTCTATCGGCTTCAACCTCGAGGATGGCGGCGCTGATAACAACCTGCTGCAGAACAATGTAGCGACCAACAACAATACGTCCACAGATGATGAGTACCCCGACGCGGCAATTGGAATTAAGGTTCACGATGGGGCAAGCGGTAACACTATTACCAAGAACAAGGTGTCGGGCAGCGGCACCTTTGACCTGGAGGATAACAACGCGGGCTGCGATTCCAACACCTGGACCAGCAACAGCTTTGGCACGCGCAGCCAGGGCTGCATCAACTAACCGGTAGTGTGGGAGGAGGAGCGACGCTCCTCCTCCTGCCGGCGCAACACCGGCAGGAGCACGCCACTCATTGGTCAACCACGACGCTGAGAGATATTTCAGCCACAGTCGTGGTAGCGCACCCGCTCAACTCCAACGCTAAATCAGACCACAGGACATTCGTACACTGCCACAGTTGCTGCCGTAGGGGTCCGATTCATCGGACCCGTTGCAGGGCTTGATAAATCAAGCCCCTACGATCTTGGAGCTACAAGATTGTCGTTGCGCAGTCGTCCCGTCTGTGCCAATCCCTTATGGTTCGATTTAGGCAACAACTGACGGAAGCCCTGTCGCTTTCTCCCTGAAGGTTCGCCACATGATCCAGAGAGATACGGCGGTTGAAGAACACGGCGGCTAGCCTATCAATTGACCTTAGCGTCTATCAACCTTTCCTAACCGTAATCTCCAAGAAAGGTTCCGGTCATGTTCCTGGTGTCTATATGTATCAGGGCGCATGGTGCTGGACGGCCGAAACAAAAAATACCCACAGCAAGGAGACCTCCATGAGTCGTTCTTGTCGGCCGAGCATGGTTGCTCTGGAGCTGTCCATAAATAACAGAAGGGAGACATTGACAATGCAAACCCCATCGCCAAAGGATAGACGCCGAGTTGGGTTCAACGGGAGTCAAAGCGCATACGGGAAATTGCTCACGCCGTCCCTGTTGGCGGCTGCGGTGCTTCTCGGTTTCACTCTAGTGGTAGTTAACGCTGCGGCCGCTGCGCAAGGCATCGATTTCTGCCAGCTCACCGCGCATGATGCGTTGAGTTCCTGTCGCACCGGAGCGGACAGTGATTCTCAGCTCGCATTGGGGAAGTGTGACAATATTGCTGACGCAGCGCAGCGGAAAGCCTGCCAGCAGCAAGCGGCGGCGGACTTGAAAGACGCGCGGCAGAAATGCACAGACCGGAATACCGCGCGGCAGGCGGTCTGCGACCGACTCGGTCGGGCGGCCTACGATCCCGTCATCAATCCTGCGAACTTCGTCGCCGTAATCAACAATCCCTACTTCCCCCTGACGCCGGGCACGACCTTCATTTACGAGGGCCAGACCGCCGCAGGTCTCGAGCACGTTGAGTTCTTCGTGACCCACAACACCAAGGTGATCCTCGGCGTCACCTGTGTCGAAGTCCACGACACGGTTAAGGTCAATGGCGAGCTGACCGAGGACACGCTCGATTGGTTTGCGCAGGACAAGGACGGCAATGTCTGGTACTTCGGCGAAAACTCGAAGCAACTTGCCGGTGGCTTGATTGTTGGCCTGGAGGGATCCTGGACGGGTGGGGTTGGCGGCGCTAAGCCGGGAATCGTCATGAAAGCCCATCCAGCGGTCGGAGATTTTTACCGCCAAGAGTTTGCTCTCGGTACGGCCGAGGACATGGCGGAGGTGGTCAGCTTGACGGAATCCGTCACCGTCCCCTATGGTTCGTTCCATAACTGCCTGGAGACCGCGGAGACTTCACCCCTGGAACCCGACGCCCTGGAGAACAAGTTCTACCGCGCGGGCATCGGCAACGTATTGACGAGGGACGTCACCACCGGTGAAACCTCGGCACTCGTGCAGATTACGACGGAACCCTGAGGTGAACACATAAGGGTTCTCGTCGCGTGGGCGGCGGCCAGCCCTCATAGAGACGGAGCTTGAGCCCCAGCGACTGTGCTCCTTGGCCAGGCCGGCTGCGCCAAGGGGATCCACACTTTTTCTCCTCCGGTGAGCACCCAAAAGGGTACGCTCCATTTGAAGGGAGTATGTAATGCGCTCAGCTACTATCATTATGAGTTTCCTCTTGGTCACCCTGCCGTGGGACTACGCTGCCGCAAAGCAGGTACCGCTTTCCTGCAGCGTGCGCCCGAAAAGTGGCACGCCTGCCACGGGGCTTTCAGCGCTCGCTACAGTCAGCCAAGCCGACGCCGAGCGAACGGCCGTGGAAAGCCTCAAAGCGTCAGCGCCCACCACGGTGACTGAGGGAGAGCTTGAGCTCGAACACGGCTGCCTTGTGTACTCCTTCGACATCCGTGTTGCCGGCAGGGCGGGAGTTGAAGAGGTCTTAATCGACGCCGGTACGGGCAAGGTCCTTTCCCACCAGCACGAAAGCTCGAAGCAAGAGGCGGCAGAACGAGCCAAAGAGAAGGCATCGCACTGAAGGTGATAAAAGCGTTCTGCCGCCTCTTGCTATTGGCAGCAGGTCACCCGGCCGCGAGATAGGAGGACGCCGACTAACTGCCCGATCTCGTCTTGGGGATTAGCGATCGGCAGCCGGCGGTTTAAGTCTTGCGCCTCTATAATCCGAGCTGCTGAACGTAGTGTTTGAACAGGTTACCTCTTTCTTGATAATCCCGGAACAGCCCAAAGCTGGGAGACGCGGGCGAATGTAAGCATATCTTTCCTGCCGCTGTGTGACGGTAGGCAAGCCGTACGGCCTCTGCCATATCCTGCACGAAGAACGCTTGGGGAAGCGCAGATACATCTCCCTGGTGTCGGCACACCGCTTCCCAGATGCGTTGGCCGGTGGTGGGGAACAAAATGAGCGTTTTGATCCGACTATCGGTCAAGCGACTACCGAGTTCAGAAAAGTCCAGTTGACGATCATATCCGCCCAACAGGATGGTTTGCACGTCCGGGCCAAGCGCATCGAGATGCGCCATCGTCGCTTGCGGCACGGTGGCAATCGCGGCGTTATAGAACGTCACGCCGCGGTAGGTCCCCACTAATTCCAGGCGATGCTCCAGAGGCTGAAAATGGCGAATCCCCTCGGCAATCGCCTCGGTCGCGACGCCGAGTAGCTTGCCAACCGCTACTGCCGCCAAAACGTTCTGCAGGTTGAAGGCCCCCAACAGAGGGACATCTTTTACCTCGACGACCACCTCGTGTTGTCCTTCTGAAGAACAGCACACAATGTCACTACCAGCTATGAAACAGCCCCGTGCCAGCCGTTCCTCCAGAGAGAAGGGCAATCGTTGCGCGAGTGTTTCAGCAGCAATGCGGCGGGGAAATGCGCTTGCCGCATTATACACGAGATAATCCCGCGCCGACTGGTAGCGCGTGATGGTCTGCTTGGCCTCCAGGTAGCGCGCGAAACTGCCGTGGTAATCGAGGTGCTCCGGCACGATATTCAGCAGCACGGCAATATGCGGACTCTGGCGCAGCCCTTCAAGCTGATAGCTGGAAAGCTCACAGACAAAAATCGTCTCCGCGCGCGCGTGGGGTAGCAAAGCAAGTGACGGCTGGCCGATATTCCCGACCAGATACACCTCACGGCCGCCTGCCAGCAACACATCGCGGATGAGCGAGACAGTCGTGCTCTTCCCCTTGGTGCCGGTTACCCCGACAATCGTGGCAGGACAGTTGGCGAAGAATATAGCGGTCTGTGAGGTGATCAGCCTCCCGGCATCCACCGCCTGCTGGATGGCCGGGAGAGTGGGCGGGATGCCCGGCGACTTGATAATGACGTCGTACTGGCCGAAGCTCGCCAAGTAATCGCTACCCAGGTGAAGCCGGACGTGGGCGTCCGCGTGAATCGCCTCCTGGATTGAAGCGCTCAGTTGACCGAGTACAGCCTGGTCTGCTAGCCCAAGCAGTTTTTGAGGAAACAGGGTGCGCAAGAAACTGAAGGTGGCACTACCTTCCCGCCCTAGACCTAGGATAAGGATCGATTTGTCGCGTAATTCAGTCAGTAGGAGCGCAGCATTTATCATTGCTCACAACTTAAGAGCGAAGATGTTTCTTCGCTGGGCGAATGCCAAGGAGAAGATGAAAGCAGCCCACCTCTGCTGTGACTATTAACTTTACGACGAGAGCATCACGCGCAGCTGCTATGCCCCTTGTCCGATTCTCCCTAAGTGTAACAGCGGCGATGTATCGCTCACGATGGGAGAGGCCGGCATCAAGAGAGTTCTCGTTCTAGCTCTTCAGGGGTGATTTGACTCACAGGAATTTCATGTTCTGCGCATAAATCGAAGAAGAGCACGCGCGGCACTCCTGCCAGTTCAGCGGCTGCCCCAGAAGATAATTTTGCCTTCGCGAAACAGCATCAGCGCCGTATAGAGGCGCATGTCGCGCGCCATCTGATCGGGGGTGCGCTGCAACGCGTGCCGAATCGTCTCCGGGATTTCCACTGTGAGGGTTTCCATCACAAGGCTCCTCTATTGACTTCCATGAGCGAACAAGAGGTTGCGGTCTCTGAAGCCTACGAAGAGTTTTCCCGCATTCGAATACAAAGGCAAGAGGGCGCAGGCAGTGGTTCAGCTTGCTGTACTTATGGGCTGCCTAGTTCCTCCAACAGCGTTTTCGCTTCTTGCAGATCCTTCGTATCAAACCCTTCGGTGAACCAGCCGTAGATCTCGGCCAGCATTTGCCGGGCTTCGGCTTGCTTGCCCTGCTGCTGCCACAGCCGTGCTAAGCTCATTGTGGCCCGCAGCTCCAGCGACTTCGCTTGCTGCTGGCGAGCAATCTCGATGGCTTTATGAAAATGCTCTTCCGGAGAAGACAGGGCGAATGGGAGAGTGGGAGCATGGCCGACTTTTTCTTCTCCCTTTCTCCTCATTTCTCCCTCACCCATTCGGAGCGATAGCTCCCCGTACAGCCGATACAGTTCCGCCTCGCATTGACATTCCCCAGTTCTGTTGACTATATCCAATGCCTCAGCCAGTACTGCAAGCCCGTTTTCAGTTTGTCCTGCTTTCCCATACACCTGGCCCAACAAAGCAAGATGATGTGGCATTGCATTATTTGCCTCCGTAGCCCGATAAGCAGCCAGTCCCCGACTCATCTCGGTAAGCCCTTCTTCTTGGTGGCCCTGTTCAGCCAACGCCCAACCCCGATAGATGCGGCCCATCGCCAAGAGTGGAGCAAATCCTTGCTCAGTCGAGAGCGCAATCGCAGCCTCTGCCCGCGCTTGCGTCGCTCGCGCGTCACCGCAGTGTTGGTGAAGCCAGGCGGCACCCCACAACGCACCGACCCAGCCGTAGGGGTGAGCGAGCTCTTGGCCCAGGGACAATATCTCCTGGGTTCGTTGGAGGGCCTGATCAGGATAGCCCAGATACCATAAGGTCTGAGCCAGAAAACCGAGACAGGCTCCTTTGGGATCCACCCCATAGAGAAACTTCAAAGAGCGATGCTGCTGGGGGTCGTAGAGGGCAATGCCTTGCTCGAAGTGCTCTCGCGCTGAGGCAAACTCGCCGAGGAAGAACAAGGTTGTCCCCGAGGCTCGATGTGCCATCACCAGGAGAGCAGAGTCGGAGGTGTTTTGAGCCAGACTGAGGAGCTGCTCACTCAACTCGTGTGCCGTCTGTAATTCTCCCCGCACCACAGAGAATGCCGTTAGCCCATATAGCGTGGGAAAGAGTTGAGGAAGTTCCCCTAATTGCTGACACAGCTTCCGTGTCCGGTTATAGACTTGTCCCACCTCAGAGGCACCATAACCTTTGGTAGCGATCAGTGGTGCACCCAAGGTAATCTGCAATGACAGTTCTTGCTGTGTGCGCTCGGAAGTGTCCGGCAGAGTCTTGAGCAACTTTAGTCCCTTGGTCAGATGGCTGATTGCCTCGATATTGGCCGAGCGCCGGACGGCATTCTGTCCTGCGTGCCCAAGATACTGCACTGCGCGGCGGTAATCTCGTCCCCGCTCAAAGTGCACCGCCAGTTCTGCCGCACTCTCCTGCGCCCGATCGCTATACCCCGCTTCCAATCGTTCACCAATCATCCGATGCAGCCGCGCTTGCCGCGCCTCTGCAATGCGATCGTACAAGACGTTCTGGTATAGCACATGGCGAAAACTATATTGCCCACTCACCGTCCCATCCGGCCACTCGGCTATCCCTTTTTCTTCAAGGAAGTGCCCCTGCCAAGCGATGCCCTCACATATGTCCTCAATGACGTCAATCTCCTGCTTCAGCGCCGCCGCCACGGACGCGACAGGGAAGTCTGTCCCCACCACACTCGCTGCTTCTAATATCCGCTGTTCATCCTCGCTGAGTCGTTCAATCTGCCGCTCAATCAATTGCCGTGCGGTGCTGGGAATAGTAAGTGCCGCGAGGTCGGTGGTGAGTCGCCAGTGACCGTTGTCTTGCACGACAATGGTCTGGCCAACTAACTCCTCCACCACGTTGCCCATGAACAGGGCATTGCCCTCTGTTCTCCGATGGATCAGCGTCCCCAGCTCAGGGGGAAAACTATGCTGCGGGAAGCGACGAGCCAGATACTCTCGAACCGCCGGCTCAGGCAACAACTCCATCCGCAACTCCTGACAGTGTCCATGTGCGTGTAATTCTTGCTTCACTCCTTTCAGGGGATGTTTGCCCATCACCACCTCGACCGGGCGGTAGGTCCCAAGAATGCAGAGGCGTGCCGCCTGCCGCCGCTGGGCTACTGCGGAGAGCAACTCCACGGTCGAGGGATCGCCCCAGTGCAGGTCTTCGAGCACGATCACCACGAGAGTGTCATGGCTCAGGCCCTCCAGCGCTTCGACAATCTCGCGCAACCGCCGCTCGCGGGTCGCTCCATGAACGGTGGCGTGTAACACCTGGCGCTCTGCTTCCGACACTACTGCGGGCAGCTGCACCAGCCAGGTCGGCGCATACCGCCGCAAGCTCTCGGTCAGTCGCATGCTCCCCGGCCCCTTGGCGAGGTCTGTCAGGGCTTCCAAGATCGGTAGATAGGCTTCGCCTTCCCCATACTGTTCAACACATTGCCCGCGTCCCACCCAGACCTGCCTCTGCTTCTGGAGTTGCTCCTGCAACAGATCGACCAGAGCGGTCTTGCCTATCCCGGGCTCCCCACTTACAAAGATCAGTTGCCGCTCCCCGCGTAACGTACGCTCGACCCAGTGCTGTAGCTGTCCCAGTGCCGGTTCGCGTCCGACGATGAGGGACGCTGGACCAACAGGTTGACTCTCGGTCCGTTCGTTCCCGAAGTCGCTCCCGTCACCCACAAACCGATACCCCTTGCGGCCTACCGTCTCGATGTACCGCGGGGCAGTAACGTCATCCCCTAACGCTTTACGAATGGCCTGCACGCAGGTTTTTAGCACTGCTTTGGTGACAAAGACCCCGGCCCAGAGAGTCTTGAGCAACTCTTGTTTGGGGACGACTTGCCCAGAGCGCTGGGCTAAGTAGCGCAGCACCGCCAGGGGTTTGGGTTGCAGGGCGACAGCCTGTTCTCCTTGCCAGAGTTGGTGAGTGGTCGGGTCCAATCGAAAGGGCCCAAACACGATCTGTTGTCCTTGCTCCAGGCTCATCGCCCCTCCTGACCGTAAAAATTACCGTTTACCGCCAATCCTTACCGAAATCCTTACCGTTTGCCGCTATTCCCTTACCGTTGCCTTCTTTATGCTTTTCTCCAGCATGGGGCAAGGGAAACGTAACCGAAACAAAGGAAGGGAGGTGATGTCCTATGAGGGAGTGAGGATACGGGGGTTATGATGACGGGCGCTGTCAGCCTCGCGTGCGCTCCAGGTGACAGCACGGGCGAAAGCCCTTTTCCGCTCACGCTGAAACAAAAAAGGAGCTAAACGATGCGTAAAATATGTGTAACGACCTTGGCTTCTCTACTGCTGGCCGCTGTGGTCGTCGCCCCAGCGCAAGCCGGGGGGTTTGGGGGAAAAACACAAATTGCCGAGTGTTTTCATTTCTGTATTTTCATTGACTTCGACCTAGCTGTAGCTGATGAGCTTCTGCGCAGTGATTTTGTTTGGCATTACGGCTTTGTGCGCGCCCTGGCACCCGGCCAAGACTCTTTGGTTGGGTCTGAAGCTGTCAATGCGGTCAAGAACGCTTCAATTGCCCTGAATGCGGGGTTTAGTGAGCTTGGAGTTATTCACGATGTGGTCTTTTCTAACGGCCATCTCGTTGAGGTCAGATGGACTGCGAGTGGAGTTCACACCGGGGAGTTACTGGGTTTTGCTCCCACAGGGTGCAAAATCATCTTTACCGGCAACGACCTTTTCCGCATAGAAAAGGGACAGATAGCGGAACTGTGGCAAGAAACTGACCTTTTGGACCTAATCACGAAACTACAACAACCGCCGTGTAGCTAGTAAAACCTTGCAACACTTCGGGCAAGTTGCCTGAAGTAACTAAACCAAGATGCATGAGATTGGCACACCCGGCGGACTTTTGTCCGTTTGAACAGGGGAGCAACCTGGGTCCGGTCAACGGTCAGGTGACCCTCGAGTTTGCCCCTCTCCCGTCCCCTGTCACCTTCCCGTAGTCCAATCCCATTAAGTTTAGGGAGGGACAGGTCATTGCGAGGAGCGTGAGCGACGAAGCAATCCCTCCGGGAGGCAGAGATTGCTTCGCTCCCGAGAGTCGCTTGCAATGACATTTCGGCTTAACTGAAGGCTGTTGTCCCGTAGTCCCGTAGGCTGGGGTGAGCGAGGCGAACCCCAGCTTCTCTGTCGTCTCCTGGTTCCCTGGATTTCATTCCGTCCCATCCGGGCTACGGCACTTTCCATCAGAGTGAAATAGAATCAATCTGGTTCACCCACTCTTCGGCCTCTGACGCTTCCCAAATGAGCATGAGATCTTCAACGTCATCATCAAGCCCCCCTAAGCCCGCTTCATGCGCGGTTTGGAAGTCA
>JBGPOI010000131.1:0-10809 GCA_041487975.1 Binatia bacterium
GTTTCTGAGGAAGGATTTACCATGCAGTTACCAGCGATTGCTGAACGAGAAGTGGCCGCGCCTACCCAGGCGCGATGGGCGGTGGACGGCATTGACGCGGAAGGAACGGAGTCCGCAGAGGTTGCGCTTGATGGAATGTACCTTCTTCCTGGGACTCTCTTCGAGGCGGACAAAAGCTTGTTCGACCTCGGCATGCTTAATCTGTTCGGGACGCTAAATCAGACCACAAGAGATTCGTACACTCATGTACCTGAGCCTTAATGCAGTAGCGTGCGCCATGCGCACGAAAATAGCGGCGTGTAGGGGAGACGTGCGCACAGCGCACGCTACGCCTATCACGGGCCAGCGGGCAACCTCGGTCCTCGCCATGAAAAGCGCGTTCGTCTGGGTCGCTACAGGAGAATGTCGATGTAGCTGAGAGAGATGGCGACCCTGATCTCGTACATCGAGGCGGAGCAAAGAGGAATTCCAGTCCTGCTTCGGCAGTATTTGCAGTTGGGCGGGAAACTACTAGGATTCAATCAGGACTCGCACTTTGGCGACGGGTAGATGGGCTGATTTTGGTGGATCTGATCCAGACTGATCCTCGGGTGTTGGGACGCTATATGGGAAAGCCAGGAACCACGACCTTCCCTACCCATCAACGACAGCCCTTACTGGGACAGGTTTCCTGAGAAACTGGGGATATCCTGAGTAGAAAAAGGATTCTGGGGAAATAGGACGAAGTCATCGTAATCGGCCGCGGCCACACTGCTGGTCGAGTCAGAGCTGGTGATGAGGGCGATCCCCAGGACTTCTCCTGGCTCAGACTCGAACAGATCCTTGTAGTCCTGATAAAGGTTGACCGTTTCTTGCTCCCACCTGCCCAACTCAGCAGGCCCAGTCCGCAGGACCACGGTCTTGGCTCGCCAGTAACTGGGATTGATGGCACGTGTCCCGATCGGCAAGGTGGTGCTCCACACATATTTGACCACCCGGGGCATCATCCGGCTCCCATAAAGGACATATACACCAGCGGCAGAGTCATTCGTTCTTGCGGCGCGTTCATCCCCACCGGGCGGCAACTGCGTCGCGCGCCAGCGCCAGCGTAAGAACGGGAACGCCCGAGGTTGAAACTCGTGGGACAGACCAATCTGAATGCCCTGTTTTTCGGCGTGGGCCCGCAAGAAACGGTTCCCGTCCTCTTCTGCCACCTGATAGATCCCTTGAGCTGCCTGGGCGTCTCTGAATGCACTCCACCCTTGGGGAAACGCCAGTAACGGATCCGTCTCAAAGGTTTCTACAGCAACTCCTCGGTTGGACACTCCAGAGAGATCGGCGGCGTACAAGAGGGCAGGACTGCAGAAGAGCGCCAGCAAGGTCAATATCTTCATTCATCTCCCTCGCAAAGCAAACAACAGAACGGGAACCGGAGAGAGCAAGTCAGGAAGAAGTCTATACATATCAGGACCAGCGGGAGCGGGCAAATTTTATTTTACCGGGAGGAGACCAACCCTCAGTTCACACAATTTTCACCTGTTCGCCACACTCCTAAAAAGCGACGCTGCCATACGATTTTTTCAGGAGGGCGCCTCTGGTGAAACGCATTCTCATCGTTGAAGATGAACTCAGCATTTCTAACCTCATCTGTTACAACCTATCGGCTGGCGAGTGTCACGGACAAATAATCCTGTCGTCATCTTCCTGCAACATCTTCGCCATATTTTCCTTTCCATGCTCTTCATCGAGAAGGAGGTGGTGCGTCTTGGTTGGCAAATGTCCTCAGGACTCTATCTGGTAAAGACAGTTTGCAAGATGAACCCGGCAAAAGGGAAGGAAGGAGAACAGAGGAATGCGAAAGATTGGCATCAGTCTATGTGGCTGGCTCGTGATGATGGGGCTTTGGGTCAGTCCAGCGCTCGCGCAGAAAAAGAGTGTGGCTGAAGAGATTCTGGATATCCTCAAAGCCGAACACCAAATTAACGACGAGAAGTACAACGAACTGTTAAGTAAAGCCAAAGCTGAGAACGAGGCGCGTGAAGCCGGAGTCGAGGCGTTCCGGCGCGACCCAGTGAAGGACGTCAAGAAAAGTATCGACTGGTTAGATCGTTTTACCTTCGCCGGCGACATGCGGGTACGAAGCGAGGGCTTTTTCCAGGAACAGGGGCCGAATGCGACCGCACGCGTGCGTGAGCGCATCCGTCTTCGCTTTGGCGCGACCATGAAGATTACCGATGAGGTGCTCGCTGGGTTCCGTCTCACCAGCGGTGACCCGGACAATCCGCTCTCGACGAACCAGACTCTTACTGACCTCTTTACCCGCAAGCCACTCAGCATTGATCAGGCTTATATTACCTTGACCCCGAAACAGAGCATTGGTCTTCAGGACTACGCCTGGAACCCAATCACCATCACCGCGGGCAAATTCGCCAACCCTGTGTTCCGGCCTAGGGCGATCATGAATTCAGAGCTGATCTGGGACGATGACCTTACGCCAGAAGGGCTGAGCGAAACCTTTACCTTGTTCGAAGGTTCAGAAGGGCTCCTGCGGCGCTTCCAGGTCAATCTCATGCAATGGACGGCGAGAGAAGCTACAAGTGCAGCCGACTCCTGGATGTTAGGCGGGCAGGTGGTGACCGCTCTGCAAATTTTGCCGAGTACCAGGTTGACTCTGGCAATGGCTGATTATGGTTTCGCCAAACCCGATTTCATTGCCCAGGCGCGGAACGGCAACAGTTCCTTGAAATTAACGAACTCAGTGATTCTCCAAGACGGGACCATTGTCCAAGGTGGGTTCCCTATCTCCCCGGGCGCCGGCAAGAAGCAGATTCGCAGTTTTCTCGGCGGGTTCAACATCCTCAACGGGTCGTTCCAGCTTGATTACAACACCGGCTATGCGCAATGGCCGCTCGCTCTGATTGCCGACTTTGCCCACAACACCGAGGCCAAGAATGGTAAGGATTTTGCCGTGTGGACCGGCCTCAGCCTCGGTGCGACCAAGAACCCTGGAGATTGGGCTTTCTCGGCAGTCTGGGCTCGCGTCGAAACCGATTCAGTTATGTCTTTCTTCAATTACGACGACTTTGGGCGGGACGGTGGCACCAACGTGCAAGGACCGTTTCTTAAAATTGATTATATGCTCTTCCCGCGTCTGACACTGTCCGTCAAGAACCACTTCGTCTCTTTCATCGACCGACCGAAGGGACAGTCGAATTCGACGGTGAACCGCGTGCAGTTCGATGCGGTGCTGGCATTCTAGGCCGTCATAGTTCTGACATACTGTCGTAACACGTTTGTAACACTCTGTTGTTAAGGAGGTACGAGTGATGAAGATAATACCCTGGCGTCATATTGTGGCTGTGCTGCTGGTCACAGGTGCGCTGGCTTGGATCACCCCGGCATCGGCCCAGCAAGCCATACAGGTCGATCCAGCGATCCCCTCTTACAAAGCGGTGAGTGGCATATCAGGCAACCTCAACAGTATCGGTTCTGATACTCTGAACAACGTCATGACTTTGTGGGCCGAGGGGTTCAAGAAGTTCTACCCCAACGTCAACATCCAGATTGAAGGCAAAGGTTCCAGCACCGCACCGCCGGCTTTAATTGAGGGCACGGCACAACTCGGTCCCATGTCCCGACCCATGAAAGGAACTGAGATCGATGGGTTCGAAGCTAAATATGGCTACAAGCCAACGGCGCTGCGCACGGCACTCGACTCGCTGGCGGTGTTCGTCCACAAGGATAATCCAGTCAAAGGTCTGACTCTGGCGCAAGTGGATGGCATTTTCTCTAAGACGCAGCGGTGTAAGGGCAAAGATGCCAAGACCTGGGGAGACGCTGGCATGGACGGTGCCTGGGCCGGCGCCCCGATTAGTCTCTATGGCCGTAACTCCGCCTCTGGCACGTATGGATTCTTCAAGGAACATGCGATGTGTAACGGCGACTATAAAGACACGGTAAAAGAGCAACCGGGGTCGGCTTCCGTCGTGCAGGGTGTGGGTGAAGACCGCAATGGCGCCGGCTACAGCGGCATCGGCTATACGACCTCGGGCGTGCGCGCTGTTCCCTTAGCGGCCAAGGACGGAGATCCGTTTCATGAGGCGAACTACCCAAATGTCATCAACGGCAGCTATCCGCTGAGTCGCTTCCTGTTCGTGTATATCAACCGCGAGCCAAGCAAGCCGATTGATCCCCTGGTGAAAGAATTTGCCAAGTTCGTCTTCAGCAAAGAGGGGCAAGAAGTCGTCATCAAGGACGGATTCTTTCCGCTGCCTGCCTCGGTGGCCAAAGAGGAACTGGCGAAGCTGGAGTAGCAAAGACAACGGTCAGTCGCCCTCACCATAACTGTCATCAAGAAAATGAAAGATGAGGGGAACAGGTAGGGGCGGGTTTCACACCCGCCCTACTTTTAATCGAAAGCTGACTGCTGCAAGCTGAAAGCGATATGCCAGAGATACAGGAAACAGAGAACCGGGAAACGGAAGCGCGTAAGGCTGAGGTGCGCCTTTATGCGGCTGAGAAAAAGTCGCGTGCTCGGGGCAAGAAGCTGGCGGACCAGACCGCTCGCGTGGTCATCACCGCCGGCGGGGTCGCCATTATCCTCAGTATTGTCGCTATCCTCTTTGTCATCGTGGCTGAGACGCTGCCGTTATGGAAATCGCCAGTGGCGCAGCCAGAGCCGGCGATCTCGCTTGATCTTGCTGCCGGAGAGGGAGCGGGGCACGCTCTGGCAGTCGGAGTGGAAGAGTATCAGGAAATCGCCTATGTTGTGACCGCAGTCGGTACTATCGATTTTTTGTCCTTGGCCGACAGTCGTCTTTTGCAGCGCTACCAGATTAAAGCCCTTACCGACCAGCGTCCGACCGCTGCCTATCGCGACGGCATCCACCATACAATCGCTGTCGGCACTATTGGCGGAGCGGTTGTCCCGTTGAAAATCAATTTTTCCGCTCAGTTCCAGGATGGCAAACGCACCATCACGCCGGAGGTGAAAGAAGGCCAGCCGCTGCAGGTCGATCCACAGGGACGGCCCATCACTGCGTTGGTATACCAAGAAGAGGAAGGGAAGACCGCCACCGCGGCCCTGGTTGGTCCGCGCACGTTGCTCTTTTTGTCGCAAAAGGAGAAAACCTCGCTCTTGGGCTCGTCTGGGGTTGAGGAATATCGCAGCGATCTTTCCGCTGCGCTCAAGGCGGATGTCACCGCCTTAGCCCTGGATCGGGTCCAGTCGAATCTCCTGGCTGGGACAAGTTCTGGAGAGGTGTATCACTGGCAAGTCGATGAGCCAGAGAGTCCCACGCTGGTTGATACGTTTACTCTAAGTCAGAAAACTGGCGCGGGAATCAGCGCCCTAGGATGGCTACTGGGTGACCGCTCGATCATCGTGGGTGATACCATTGGAGGCGTCAGCGTCTGGTTCCAGGTGCGAGATCCGCAGCATCCGCAAGCAGCTCCCTACCGTCAGATTCATGTCCTCCGTTCTCACGCGGCGCCGGTGACGGCGATTACGCCATCGCCGCGTGACAAAGGCTTCCTCACCGCCGACGCCAAGGGCACCGTTCTGCTCCATCACGCGACCTCAGAGCAAACGCTGCTGGAAATGCACACTAGTGGTGACTCTCTAGGAGTGTTAACCTTCGCCCCCAAAGCCGATGGGGCGTTGGCGATAGATGCGCACGGGCGACTGTTTCGCTGGCACCTCCACAATCCCCACCCGGAGATCAATCTCAGGACACTCTTCGGCAAGGTGTGGTACGAGGGCTACGCCCAACCGGAGTACACCTGGCAGTCAAGTAGCGGGAGCGATGAATTCGAGGCGAAATTCAGCTTGACTCCGCTGGCCTATGGCACGCTCAAAGGGACATTTTACGCCCTGCTGCTTGCCGTTCCCATGAGCATCTGCGCGGCGATTTACACCTCGCAATTTATGCACCCTAGCCTGCGGAACATAATCAAGCCCACCGTCGAAGTGATGGCCGCTTTGCCCAGCGTGGTTTTGGGTTTCTTCGCCGGGCTCTGGTTGGCGCCGCGGATCGAGAAACTCGTGCCTGCGGTGTTTCTCCTGCTCGTTGCACTGCCGCTGGTGACTCTGGTGGCATCTTTTTTCTGGCGGCTCATTCCACTGTCGGTGCGCAATCGCTGCAAACCGGGAGTAGAACTGGCCTTTCTCGGTCCACTGTTGTTACTCACGCTGTATGCCTGCGTGAGTGTGAACGGGCAGATCGAGGCCGCGCTGTTTCACGGAAATTTCCCGCAGTGGCTCTATGACACAACCGGAGTGCACTACGACCCGCGTAATTCTTTGGTGGTCGGCTTCGCCATGGGCTTTGCCGTCATTCCCATCATTTACACTATTTCTGAAGACGCGCTCTCCAACGTGCCTCAGCATCTGATTTCCGGCTCTCTGGCCTTGGGCGCGACCCGGTGGCAAACCGCCATCCGGGTCGCCTTGCCTACGGCCAGCCCAGGGCTGTTCTCGGCGGTGATGATCGGATTTGGCCGGGCCGTGGGAGAAACAATGATCGTCCTCATGGCCACCGGCAACACGCCGGTCATGAATTTCAGCCCGTTCAACGGTTTTCGCGCCCTGTCGGCCAACATCGCCGTGGAAATTCCCGAGGCGCCATACGGCGGCACTCTCTATCGCGTACTCTTTCTGGCGGCTTTACTGCTCTTCGCGCTGACTTTTCTGGTCAACACCGCGGCTGAACTGGTGCGCCAGCGGCTGCGCGAGCGCTACAGCCGGATATAAGTCGAGAGAACAGCGTGTTCAAAGGCTTCTGGAAAAGCGGTGACCCATTTGTCTGGCTTACGGGAGGAGCTTTGGCCTTCAGTGTGATCATGATCATCGCTTTGATCGTGATCGTTGCCGCCAATGCGTTGGGCTTCTTCTGGCCTGGTCAGCTTGTGCTGGCGCAATTGCAAGGGGGAGGGAAAATCCTGGGACAAGTGATCGCTCAGGAAGAAATTCCCGGCTCTCCCTCCACCGGAGGACAGGTGCGCTCTCGCACGGAATTTCAAGTGGCCAACCGTGACCTCTATGGCGCGGACTTTCGTTGGGTCGAGGACGAACAAATTCTCTCGCGCGCCTTTCCCGCGGATGCGATCTTCTTTGAACGCTGGGAATGGGGACATTTGTTCGGTTTCCTCAAGAAAGTAACCCAGGACGGGAAGGTCGTCGCCGAAGGACCGGGAGAGGCGTGGCAGAAATTCCAGGAGATTCATCCCCCCACGCAGGAGACATTAGAGCGCATCCATTATATTGAGCGGAAAGAGATCGGCGCGATTAACTACGACATTGAACGGTTGCGTCTGCAGATCAAGCGGATTTGGCTGGAAGAACACGACCCTGCTCGGGCGGCTGAGCGCGTCAAAGAGCTGGAGCAACACGGTGAGGTATTGCAGCAGCAGTACCAGGAAAAAGCGCAGGAACTAAAGGCGCTCTACGCAGAGAATGCTCGTTACCACATCATCGTGCAGGCCGCAGACGGGCGGGAAAAAGAGTTACCGGTTGCGGCGGTCGTCCGAGCCTTTCTGCCGAACCAGATGAGTTGGGGCGAACGTCTGTCTCTCTATCTGACCAGACTGTGGAAATTTGTTTGGGAGGATCCGCGGGAATCGAATACTGAAGGTGGTGTGTTTCCAGCGATCTTTGGCACGGTCATGATGGTGCTGCTCATGAGTGTGGTGGTGGCGCCTTTCGGAGTTATCGCTGCGCTGTACCTGCGCGAATATGCCAAACAGGGACCGCTGGTGCGAGCCGTGCGCATCGCGGTCAACAACCTGGCTGGTGTTCCCTCCATCGTGTTCGGTGTGTTTGGTTTGGGGTTCTTCGTCTATTTAATCGGTGGTAGTATCGACCGGTTGTTTTATCCGGAAGCGCTCCCTTCACCCACCTACGGTACGGGGGGCATCATGTGGGCGTCACTCACCCTGGCTTTGATGACCGTGCCGGTCGTGATCGTCGCCACTGAGGAATCGCTGGCCGCGATCCCGCGCGAGTGGCGCGAGGGTTCGCTCGGACTGGGCGCGACCAAATGGGAGACCATTCGTAAGATCGTGCTGCCGGGCGCACTGCCGGGCATCCTCACCGGTATGATCCTGGCTATGGCCAGAGGCGCCGGAGAAGTCGCGCCGCTGATGATCACCGGGGTAGTCAAACTCGCTCCGACCTTGCCGCTCGATGCCCATCCACCGTTTTTTCATCTGGAACGGAAATTTATGCACCTGGGCTTCCATATTTACGACGTCGGGTTTCAGTCGCCCAACGTCGAGGCCGCTAAACCCATGGTGTACACCACCACCTTACTGTTGATCGCCCTCATTTTGCTGCTTAACCTTACCGCCATCTTCGTGCGCAACCGTTTGCGTAGCCGTTTGCGCTTTGGCACGTTCTAGACGAGAATATACTTATGGGACAGGATGCTGATTCGCTTGACCGTTCCTCACCCTTATCGCGTCGTCTGGTCGGTGGCAACGGCAAGGACTCTCCCGCTGGTCAGCCGTCTGATGTCACTGAGATCACGATCAGTGATCTGTGTCTTTTCTACGGCAGCAAGCAGGCGCTCCATCATATCGACATGGACATTGCGCGTAACCAGGTGACCGCGTTCATCGGCCCGTCCGGTTGCGGAAAGTCCACGCTGCTACGTTGTGTGAACCGCCTCAACGACCTGATCGATAACGTCAGAGTCACCGGGAGCATCATCGTCGGCGGTCTGGAAATCCTTGATCCCAGTCTCGATGTGACCGACCTGCGTAAACGCGTAGGGATGGTCTTTCAGAAACCCAACCCTTTTCCCAAGACTATTTATGAGAATGTCGCCTACGGACCACGGATCTTAGGCGTCAGGAACAAGGCGCGGCTTGATGAGATCGTCGAGCGCAGCCTCAAAAGCGCAGCGCTGTGGGACGAGGTCAAAGATCGTCTGCACGACAACGCGCTTGCGCTGTCCGGCGGCCAGCATCAGCGCTTGTGCATCGCCCGCACCATTGCGGTCGAGCCGGAGGTGGTGCTGATGGATGAGCCGTGCTCTGCTCTGGATCCCATCGCCACGACCAAAATCGAAGAACTGATCCATGAACTCAAGCAGCGCTACACGATTGTGATCGTGACGCACAACATGCAGCAAGCCGCCCGGGTCTCCGATTTTACGGCTTTCATGTATTTGGGTCGGTTGGTAGAATTTGGTAAAACGGATAAACTCTTCACCACCCCAGAGAAGCAAGAAACTGAAGATTACATCACTGGCCGATTCGGCTAGACGTGAGGCTACCATGCCGTTGCATACAGACCGACAATACGAAGAAGAGCTGCAACAACTCCGGGCGAAGATCCTGGAGATGGGTGGGTTAGTGGAGAAACAAATCGGGGACGCCATGGGCTCCCTGGTGGAGCGGAACTCTGACCAGGCCCGTGAGGTCATTGAGCGCGACCATACGGTGAATTACCTCGACGTGACCGTGGACGAGACGTGCACGCGACTGCTGGCGCTACACCAGCCAGCCGGGCGTGATCTGCGCTTGATCATGACCAGCCTGAAGATCACCACTGATCTGGAGCGTATCGGCGACATCGCGCAGAATATCTGTGAGCGTACCCTCGAACTGAATCAAGAGCCGCCTCTCAAACCCTACGTGGATCTGCCGCGCATGGCGAACTGGGCGCAGTCGATGCTGCGTGACAGCCTTGATGCGTTTGTCCGCGAAGACACGGAGTTGGCTTTGCAGGTGTGTCAGCGAGATGACTTCATCGATAACCTCACTGCCCAAATTTTCCGCGAGATGCTGTCCTACATGACTCAGGATCCGCAAAGCGTCAGCCGCGCTATTCGTATCTTGTTTTTGGCTAAGTATCTGGAGCGCATCGCCGATCATGCCACTAACATCGCCGAGATGGTGATCTACATGGTCAAAGGGAAAAGCATCCGCCACATGTCGCCCCCGCCAGCGTCGGTGTAGATGAAGGAGCACATGGAAACGCAGAGTCAAGCCAAATCCCTCCTCACTGAACCCAAACGTAAAATCCTCATCGTTGAGGACGAAAAAGACATCCGCGACCTGGTGCGCTACAATCTGGAAACTGAGAGCTTTTCTGTCGTCGAGGCGAGTGACGGAGAACTGGGGCTTACGCTCGCGGCCAGAGAACGCCCGGCTTTAATCATCCTCGACCTCATGCTGCCAGGATTGCCCGGTCTCGAAGTGTGCCGGTTGCTGCGCGCACGTGAGGAAACGTTACGCGTCCCGATCCTCATCCTTACCGCTCGCGCTTCAGAGGTTGATAAGGTGCTAGGCTTAGAGATGGGGGCAGACGATTATGTCACCAAACCCTTCAGCCCGCGTGAACTGGTGGCCCGGGTGAAGGCGGTTCTGCGCCGGGCGTATGGCCCGGTGCTCGATCGGCCGCACGAGGTCTATGAGAAAGGCCGCCTGCTCATAGACTATGATACGTATGAAGTCACCCTCGATGGCCAGCCAATCACCCTTGGTTTACGCGAGTTTGAACTCTTGAAATTTTTCCTGCAATACCCACAGCGGGTCTTTAGTCGCACCCAGATTCTCGATCTGGTGTGGGGACAGGACGTGTACGTCGAGCCGCGCACGGTCGATGTGCATATCCGCCGCTTGCGTCAACGCATTGAACGGGACGATGCCAACCCCACGCTGATTCTCACCGTGCGCGGAGTCGGGTATAAATGTAATCCCGATGCGTTGGAGGAATAGCGTCCTTTTTCTGATCGTCCTTTTTCCTGTGCTCGCCGTCTGCGCGCTGGCGAGTCTCCTGCTGTTTCCTGACCTGCCCTTTTCTTTCCGCTCCCACTTCCTCTGGTA
>JBGPOI010000132.1:0-10805 GCA_041487975.1 Binatia bacterium
CGTAACCGGACAGGGCAATCATGATGAGGTCCGGCTTGATCTGCTTCAGCACGTCATAGCCCAGACCCAGGCGGTCCATTACTCCGCCAGCAAAATTCTCGGTGACAATGTCACTCTTGGTCACCAGTCGCTTGGCGATCTTCAGCGCCTCGGGCTCCTTCAAATTCAAAGTCAGCGAGCGCTTCCCCTGGTTGTACTGGTTAAAATAGCCGCTACGGTTGAGGCCAGGCTGGCTGTCCGGCCACGGCGGCAACAAACGGGTGATACACGGCCGGGTGGCAGTCTCGATGCGAATCACCTCGGCGCCGAGATGGGCAAGTTGCAAGGTGCAGAACGGGCCTGCCCACACCCAGGTAAAGTCAGCAACGCGAATGCCTTCTAATGGTCGTCGTGCCATATGAGCTCTCTGTTTTCGGTCAGAAGCGATCAGTTGAAAAAAGGGAAAACGGCGAAAAGGGGAAGTGGCGAAAAGGAGGAAAGGGAAAGAAGTTTTCCTGAAAGCTCTCTCTTTGTCTTTCCATTTCGCCTTTTGTCCTTTGCTTAGATCACTCTTCGTTTCCGCAAATCCTCGATCTCTGCCTGAGATAATCCCAATTTGCCATACACCTCCTTGTTATGCTGTCCCAACAGCGGCGCCGGCCGACGGATTTCCCAGGGCGTCGCGGAAAATTTATACAGTGCGCCCGGGTACTGCAGCGGACCGGTTGCTGGATGGTCGATAGTGGCGAAGAAGCCGCGCGCCTTGAGGTGCGAGTTATTGAACAAATCGCCCATCGTCGAAACTGGCGCAATCGGCACACGGCGTGACTGGGCTTTATGGTACAAGTCTTCGACTGACTGGTCTTTGATCCAGTCTTGCAGCAGAGGCTGAAGTGCGTCCCAATTCGCTCCGCGGCTTAAACGGTCGGCAAAGATCGACTCGCCTGCCCACTCAGGGTTGTCCATGAGTTCGATAAAGTTTCGCCACTGGTGCTCTTCCACGCAGCACAGAAAGATCCAGCCGTCTTTGCACTCGAGAAAATCGAGCGGTTGGATAGGTTTCTGACCCAGCCGCGAGGTGGTGAGACCCATGTACGGGAAGAACTCAAAAGTCAGTTCCAGAATCGACAGCAAGCATTCCTGGGCTGAGATCTCGACATGTTGGCCTTTGCCATTAGCGAGGCGGGCAAAAAGGGCGCCCAGCGTCGCGATACCAGCATTGACCCCAGCCTGAAAGCCCGCCTGCTGGCCAAAAGTTTTGAGCGGAGGCATCTCGTCCGTGCCCGGTCCGCCTCCGTTAAGGTAGGCTACTCCTCCGGCGTTCCACAAAGTCAGGTCGGTGGCCTGGTAGTCTTGGTGCGGACCGCTCAAACCGAAAGGGGTGATCGAAGTCATGACCAAGCGTGGGTTGACGGTCTCTAGGCAGGAGTAGTCCAGTCCCAGGCTCGCCATCTCGGTGGGGTGATAATTGTGGATCAGGACGTCCGCGTCTGTGAGCAGGCGATGAAAGATCTTTTGTCCCGCAGCCTGACGCAGATCGAGGGTGACGCCGTATTTGTTGGTGTTCAGGTAGAGAAACAACCCGCTCTTCTCTGGATGAGGAATATGGCCAGGGTAGGGGCCACGCTGCCGAGCCTGATCGCCGCCCGTAGGGTCTTCAATCTTGATGACCTCCGCTCCCATGTCGGCCATCAGCTTGGCTGCATAAGCCGCGGACGCCAGGTGTCCGCACTCGATGATCCGTATGCCCTCCAGGGCACGCTCTGCCATGCTATCCTCCGGCTACTCCGCTCCTGCGCGGTTGCACTCCGCAAGCAGGGCGGATATGGGAAACCCCTTTAGCAGTCCCAGAGTTTAGGGTCTAGGTCTGGGGGTCAAAAGTTCTCAGTCTCACAGTTCGGAGTCCGGAGTCGAAAAAAGGAGGAAGAGGGCATGGGAATCTTGGCGCGGTGGGGATTATCACTGACGCGCTGGACCGAGCGCTGGGTGCCGGACTCGTGGGTCATCGCGGTGATGTTGACCCTGGTGATTGCGCTGCTGGCAATGAGCGTCGGTGGAGCCTCGGCGATGGTTGCACTCAACGCTTGGGGAAATGGACTGTGGGTGCTGTTGACGCTCGCCATGCAGTTCACGCTGATGATGGTGGTGGCGTATGCGTGCGCGGTCTCACCGCCGATCAAGCGTCTGTTTGTCTGGCTCGCCTCACGTCCTGACCCCTCCCGGCCGCGACAGGCGATTGTGCTGATGGCGCTGTTTTCAATTCTGACTGCCTGGCTCAACTGGGCATTCAGCTTGGTGGTGGCCGCCGCGTTTCTTCCCTTTGTCGTGCGCGCCAATCCGCGTGCCGACTTCCGTCTGCTGGTTGCCTGTGCATATCTGGGTTTGGGAACGGTCTTTCACACCGGACTCTCCGGCTCCGCGCTGCTCATTATTGCCACCCCGGATAATTTTCTCATCAAGGCTGGGGTGCTCAGTGAGACGATCGCGATCTCGCGCACGCTCTTTACTTCTGAACTGGTTGGGGGATTGTGATTCAATATCCGCTCTACGCCGGTATTTTTGGTCTGATGTCGTATACCGACCTGGGCAAGGTCCTGGCCAATTTCTTCATTAGCGCTAGCTCGCCGCGGCTATTTCCGTTGGTTGTCTACACCTATTCGACCGTGCTGAACTACTTCATCCCCTCGGGCGGATCGAAATGGATTGTCGAAGCCTCCTATCTCATCCCCGCTGGTCAGGCTCTTGGTGTCTCAGTGCCCGCGGTCACCTTGAGCTATGCCTATGGCGATATGACCACCAACCTCATCCAGCCCTTCTGGGCGATCCCGATCTTGACAGTGGCTGGTCTGCGTTTCGGCGATATTATGGGTTACTGTTTCATCCTAACCGGCCTACTGTTCGTCTTTAATTTGCTCGCGTTGCTGTTGATCCCGTTGCAACTGTGACCGGGATCCAGACGCGGAAAGTCGAACCGCGCCCTGGGATACTGTCAACCGTGATGGTGCCGCCTAATAAATCCAAGAGACGCCGCACCAGGTAAAGTCCTAGGCCGGCTCCCTCGTGCCTTCGCGTCAAAGGATTCTCGCCTTGGTGGAAGGCTTCAAAAATGTGCGGTAGAACATCTGGTGTGATGCCTGGCCCTGTGTCAGTGACTTGCAGTTCGACGCCCCCCTTTTGACTCCGTGCGGCCACTGTCACACTGCCTACCTGGGTGAACTTCACAGCGTTCTCAATCAAATTCTTCAGCATTACCTTCAATTTTACGGGATCGGAAATTAACAGCGGCAGGTTTGACGCTATCTCCCAGGAAAAATCGAGAGACGTCTGTTGGCAGAATGATTGGGTTTCGGTTTTCACTTCAGCGAGCAGCGCAGCCACATCGATCTCTCTAAGCTCCAGCGGTATGCGCCTGGCTTCGAGACGACCCACATCTAGAGTGGTGGTGATCAGTTTCAGCAGCCTCGCAGCGCTGAGTTCTAAGCGATGTAGCCTATCCCTCTGCTTCGAGGTGAGAGGGCCGCACGCAGCATCGAGCAGCATGTCCTTGTAGCCGATGATGATATGTAAAGGAGTACGCAACTCGTGAGATACGGTAGCGAGAAAGTCAGATTTGAGGCGATTCGCGTTCTCCGCCTGTTCCAAGAGCCGTGCGTTCTCTAGGGCTAATGCGGCGAATTGAGCGATGCCCCGTGCTATACGTCGATGTTGTGGCGTGAAGGAGTGTGGTTGGCCACGCGACCCGACGACCTGTAGGCCAATGATTTCTGACCCACGACGTAAGCCTAGACACATGAAGCTGGTGAAACTCAGGGACCGGGTGAGCGCCAGGGGAAGCGATTGCGAAGCATTCGCGTTGTCCTGCACAATAGCCTCTTCCCGCGTGAGGTTGTCCAGCAGCGAAATCAGAACTTCGCGGGGAATACGCAGCGCTTGCATCTCTGCCCATTCTGAGGACCAATTCCCCAGCCTGCCACTGCCACGTATGCCTCCTCCTCGGACTGCTGCAGCAAAGTATAGCTACCGTCGCACTCGAGCACTGTGCTTGTGATCTGACAGAGACGCTCCAGGATCACCGGTGTAGCCAACGAGGCACTGAGTTCGCGCCCCACCTGCACGAGGGTGGTGGAAATCTGCGCTTCTTGGCGCAGTGCCTGTTCGCTCTGGCGAAGTGCGGTAATGGCGCAGCTCGCACGCAGTAAATAGCGTACACGGTGGCCTAGCAGTGCGGTGTTGATAGGTTTCGTGGTGAAGTCGGTGGCCCCCACCTCATAAGCGCGGTTGACGGAAGCTTCATCTTCGAGGCCGGTAAGCATCAGGATGGGGGTATGGGTACCTTGAGGCATCTGGCGCAAGGTAGTACAGACACTGAAGCCGTCCATCCCGGGCATCGTCACGTCCAGAAGGACTAGGTCGGGATGAATGCAGGGGAAAAGGGCCAGCGCTTGGCTGCCATCTGCAGCTTCCTCGACCCTGAAGCCTGCCTGTTCTAGGGTGGCGCGCACAAACAGGCGGATCAGTCTGTCATCGTCAACAACGAGGACCAGAGGGCGAGCATGAATCTCATTCGCCTTGGGCATCGATAAACCCTCCAAGTTACTCAGCGGCTTGGGGAAGAGTTAGGACATTGTAAGCAGGGAGGGACACGGAGAAACAAGTGCCCTGACCACGAACGCTTTCTACTTCGATGAAGCCATTATGCGTCTCAACCAGTGACTTCGCAATAAAAAGTCCCAAGCCGTTTCCTTCCTGTTGACTGGTCGATTTTGCTTAGCCGTATTTGACAAAAAGCAAAGGAATCTCCTCGGGCATGATCCCCGGCCCAGTGTCAGCTACTGTGACTACCACAGTAGCTTGTCGCGACGAGGCGTTGACCTCCACTCGTCCCCCGGCCGGGGTGAACTTCAGTGCATTGTGGAGGAGATTGGAAAAGACCCGGCCCAGCGCCACTGGGTCGCCTTCTACCTGTGGCAACTCTGATAGCATGTTGAGGTCGAGAGAGATGCTCCGGCGTTGGGCTTCCCCTTGGTACTGTTGTTCCACCTGGAGGAGGAGTTCGTTGAGTGCCACGGGCTTCTTGGTCAGGGAGAAATGCCCAGCCTCGATGCGAGAGAGGTCAAGATAGTTGGTCACTAGAGAGTAGACGGTCAGCGTATTGCTCTTGAGTCGCTCCACGAGTGTTTGGATTTCTTTCGCATCGCGATCTTTGGCTTCCTCCAACAGCATCTCTGCATACCCGAGAATCACCCCAAGGGGATTTCTGATATCGTGCGTGAGCATAGCCAGGAAATTCGCTCGCTGTCGCTCCAATTCCTTTCTCATGGTGATGTCCCGTATGGTCGCTTGAAAGCCAATAGGGTGTCCTTCTTTGTGGTGGGTAAACCGAACCTTGACCTCGATGGGGATGATACGCTTATCCTTGCAGATCAACTCTGCTTCAAACAGTGAAGGCGTCCGTTCTCCAGCCAAGGCTTTCTGCTGCTGTTCCTCTATAAGGGCGGCAAAGGCAGGAGTGAGCCCATTAGGGTAGTGGTGTCCGAGCACTTCTGCTCGCGTCCAACCGGTCATCTTCTCGAATTCTCGATTCACAGCGGCTATCGTCCTATCCAGCAGAAAAGTACAGAAGGCATCATTGGCATTCTCAAAAAGATCGCGGAAACGTTCTTCGCTCTCGCGCAATGCCTCATGGTTCGCGAGGAGTTCTTCGAGCGCTCGGCTTGCCCGCAAGAGGTAACGTATCCGCTGCCCCAAGATGAACAAGTTGATAGGTTTGGTGATGAAGTCGGTGGTCCCCACCTCATAGGCTCGATTGATGGAGGCAAGGTCATCAAGGCCGGTTACTACCAGCACGGGTGTTTGCCGACCTTCGGGTAACTGTCGCAGTGCCGTACAGGTTGCAAATCCGTCCAACTTCGACATGCAGACATCTAGGAGCACAATGTCTGGACGGACACTAGGCAAAAGGGTCAGGGCCTGAAGCCCATCTTCGGCCTCTTCCACCGTAAATCCTCCTTGTTCCAACGACTCGCGGAGCAACAGACGGAACTGCCGATCGTCATCTACGATCAGCACCACTGGACGGTCTTGTGGTGCAGCCGTTGCCGTCGGTGCGGCCATGCCGTTTCTGTCGAGTTCTATGGTGAGAGCTTCTCGTGCTCTTTCATATTCCCTATCAATGGCCGATTGCACTGTCGTCACGTTGTCGAGGTCCTGGGCACGGGCCCTGCTCTCGATCTCTTTGCACAGCCCAGCCAGGGTCGTGGCGCCCAAGGTGGCACTGATGGACTTCAAGGAATGTGCAGCGTCTCGCAGAGCGGAGACATCGTGCCGGCTGATCGCTTCGCGTATAGCGTTGAGCAGTAGGGGGGCATCTTCAAGGTAGCTGGTGATGAGCTTGCTCAGAATATTGGGTGCGCCGGGGCGCTGCAGAGTGCGAATCTGATCCAACGCTGTAGGGTCTAGAACAGCAGCCAAAGGCTCTGCAGGCAGTGCCGCAAGGGAACCCTGAGCAGCAATGGGGAGGGCGGGAAGCATGAGGTCAGCGTCAACCGTCGGAAGGCTCATTGGCTGTCGGCTCTCTGCTTGCTGGGCTGGCTGCGCGAGCCAGCGGGATAGAGTCGTGCACAGTTTTTCTCGGGTAAAAGGCTTGCTGAGATAGTCATTCATGCCAGCAGCTAGACACCTCTCGCGGTCTCCCTCTATTGCATTGGCAGTAAGAGCGATAATGGGGATACGGAAGGTGGGTAGTTGTCGGCCGTCGAGTGTCAGTGGGGGTTCTTGGGAGCTCTCCTTTCTGGCTGGAAACTGGTTCCTCGGGACTGACAACTGGGCTTCGTATTCTCGAATAGCCTGGGTGGCGGCGAAGCCATCCATCTGGGGCATCTGGCAGTCCATGAGGATCAAATCATAGGAGGCCCGTGCCCGAGCCTCGACGGCTTGCCGCCCATTGTGTACGATATCCACCCGACAGCCCAGCGAGTCCAACATGTTACAGACCACTTCCTGGTTGATACGGTTGTCTTCGGCCAGAAGTACATACGCGTGAAATTGTGTCTGAGCGCCTGGCGGACCGGCGAGGAGGTTCAGTTGCGTAGCCGTGGCCTCTGTCGGAGTACTGACCTGCACCAGCCTATTCATCTGGGTTGCTAGGCAGGAATAGAGTTCAGATTGGCGCACGGGCTTGCTCAAATAGGCGGCAACGCCCGCTTCGTACGCAGTTGCTGCATCCCCGTACGGACCTGCGGAGGTCAACATCACCAGCCGCACGGTCGCAATAGCTGGGTCAGCTTTAATCGCTTGTGTCAGTTGCACGCCATCCATACCGGGCATGTGCATATCCAGGAGGGCCAGGTCGTAGGCATTGCCCTGCGCCGCGGCCATGCGTAACAACTCCAATGCTTGTGGGCCATTTGCCGCGCTGCTGTTATGTATTCCCCAGGAGGTGAGCTGATGGTGCAGGATACTGCGGTTTGTGGCGTTGTCGTCCACGATTAACACACGCAGGCTGCTGAGGTTCCCGCGTAGACTCGCTGCAGCTTGCTCAGTGGCCGGGCGCACTGCGAGCCGCACAGTAAACCAGAAGATCGAGCCGGTGCCGGGGGTGCTCTCGACACCGATTTCTCCTCCCATCATGATCACGAGTTGTTTGGAGATGCTTAGCCCGAGTCCTGTGCCGCCATATTTGCGTGTGGTCGAGCCGTCAGCTTGGACGAACGGTTGGAAAAGCTGTGCACGTTCTTCGGGAGTGATGCCAATGCCAGTGTCCTGGACAGAAAAATACACGGAATGGAAGCCTACAGACGAGCAGAGATTCGTTCCACTCTTTGCCTCAGGCCCTTCACTCTCCGTACTGCGTACTACCACGGACACTTCTCCCTGCTCAGTAAACTTGATGGCGTTGCCGATGATATTGGTAAGAATCTGGCGCAGGCGGTTAGGATCGCCTTGCAAAGCAGTGGGGACATCGTCGTCAATCTGGCAGACCAACTCCAGGCCCTTTCTATAGGCGCGCTCGGCCAACAGTTCTACAACCTGCTCGACGGTCTGGCGTAAATCAAAGCCTAGAGACTCTAAGGCCAGCTTGCCTGCTTCGATCTTGGAGAAATCGAGGATGTCATTAATAACACTCAACAGGGCTTCAGCCGAGAGATGAGCGGTCTCGGCAAACCGACGCTGCTTGTCCTTTAAGCCAGTACCCAAAAGTAACTCAAGCATGCCCAGCACGCCGTTCATAGGGGTCCGGATCTCATGACTCATGTTGGCCAGGAACTGGGATTTCGCACGACTGGCCTCTTCGGCCTGATGGGCCAAGGCATAGGCCTTGGCCGTGGCTTGTTGGAGCTCAAGGGTACGCTGCTCTACTTTCGTCTCTAGGGTCTGCTGGTAGCTTTCCTCCTCCGCACGATAGTTCCGTAAACGCTCCAGCATCAGATTGAATGCGGCCGCCAACTCATTAATCTCGTCATGGGTAGTGATAGTCACTTCCTGATCGAGGTTCCCCGCGGCAATCTCGCGAGTGACGTGCACCAGTTCTCGAATAGGAGAAGCAATTCGCCGTGTCACTAACACCGTGAGGACAACGCCCAAGAACACAAGGAGGGTGGTGAATACACTGGTAGAAACTAAAACTTCCCAGGCGTGCCTCCGTATCCCAGCCTGACTCAGCCCTAGTTGGACGTAACCAATGAGTCGTGGAGGGGAGCTCGTCGTGTCGCCGTCCAGGAATAGGTCGGTCGTCTCCCGATCTGCACGGCTCATCACTGGCGCCAAAATAGCAATATATGACCCGCCATCGTTTGTGTTGCGGAAGTCGGCAGAGAGAATGTCCGTGTTTGGCTGAGTATGTGCATCGGGTAGTGAGGTGGGGATTTCGACTGCCGGATTGATCACTTCGCGCACCAAGGTGCGTCTGTCTTTATTCAACACAGTGATATAGGCAATGTCGGTGTCCACACTCAAACTTGTGATGATCTGCTGTAAAGCGGCTTGATTTTCAGTGTAGATGCCATACTCACTATTCTGTGCCACCATGGCAGCGGTGGTGACACCGTGGCGCAACAGCTCTTGGTATTTGCTGGATCGATCCTGGCGAATGATAAAAGCGCCACTCCCCAGCGAGGTGAGCAGAATCAAGGTGATAGTTAGAATGTTGAACTTGGCGATCAGGCCTAGGGATATGTGTTTTCGCATGGCGTGGGTTGCTCCTTACTGAAAAACTTGCTGAGCCCCGTCGATGAGAGCCTGTGGCAGGTCTAACTTCATGTACTGCGCCGTTCTGAGATTGATTGTATACATCACTTTTCGTGGTGAGGCGGGGAGAAGGGCGCTGGCCCGTGTCCCGTTCAAGACCTTAAGCGCCATTTCTCCACATTGCGCTCCCAGGTCGGTATAGTCTCGGTCCAAGGCATACAATGCTCCGGCTTTGACCCAAGAGGAGGAGAGACCAGCGAAGGGAATACGATTGCGAAAGGAGAACAGCAGGAGGGCTCGGGACGTTTCTGGCGATAACACAAGCTGATCGGTTACTCCCCACAACACATCTGTGTCCTTGGCTAAGCTCTCCAAAGCCGCAGGCAATGCCTGCGGCGTCTCGACCTCTCGAGCGACCAGTGTGAGGCCCAAGTCGTGTGCCACCAGGGCGGCTGCTTTGATCTTGTCGTGGTTTTCTTTAGGGTTGAAGAGCACGCCAACGGTGTTATACCCAGGCAGAAAACGTTGCATCCACTGGAACTGGGTTACCAAGGGAAAGTCAGTCACGACTGCTGTGGCATTGGCGGCCTGCTGCAGACCGTCGGTGTTGACGACCATGCAAGCGATAATGGGAATCTCACTAGCCTCCTTGAGAGCCGCCTGCGTGGCAAGCGATCCGACCGTGAGGAGGAGATGAGCGCCTGCTTTCTTGACCTCGGAGAGCACTTGGCCTGCTGTTGTAGCATCGCCTCGCAAGGAATGAACCGTAAAGGGTCCATCTATTCCTTGCTGATTGAGGTACCGCTGAAATCCCGCGATCGTCTCTTGATACGGCCCAGCGTCTTGGCTCGTAATCACTACAAGTGATTTACCTTGGGCCACAACCGGAGTGGAGTGCAGGGCCATCATGATGGCGACAAGTGCCGCTACTATTACTACAGCACCAACCGGGCGGGAGTGGGTAGGAAGGTGCATGGTGGGTGCAGGGCTAAATAGGTCCACATTAGACGGAAAGTGCGGGGGCATAGGTTAGGCGTTGATTTTAGCGGGTTGCAACGACAAGGCCACTTTCCCTTCAATGTGGTTTTATTGAGAATCCGTACTTCAGCTTCAACCAAAAGGTCCGGCCATCCTGTTCGATGACATCTTGACGATGCTCGCCAGAGCCTGGGTCGCCGTAGCGCTCGTCAAACAAGTTGTAGATGCTGCCTGAGACCTCTAGACCCTTGAAGAAGTTCTGACTGAACAGCGTCAGATTGGCGACAAAAAAGTCGTCCGCCATTTTGCCGGACAGGGTGCGGCGCTCACTGAGGTAGCGGGTTTCGAGACTGGCAAAGAGTTTTTCCTGTATCAGCGGCACGATCAGATTAAACTTGACCATATGCTGGGGCGAATTGGTCAAGCGCTTGCCCGTCTTCTCGTTTATGGCCTTCTGCACGGCATAACTGAGGCGGCCCTCCCAGCCCGAGGCCCATTTGCCCTCCAGATCCAGTTCCAAGCCCTTAGGCTTTGTCCAGAAATAACTTTCCCATCACTCACGAGCTTCACTATGAGGTTTGATAGTGTAATTCCACTGAGGGAAGAGACGATAAGGGACCAGATTGACCAGGGCTTTTTCCTGCGCTGGGATTTTCCGCCCC
>JBGPOI010000133.1:0-10585 GCA_041487975.1 Binatia bacterium
AGCTAATCGTCACCCATCCCATCCGTGGCGTGAATTTCAGGGCGTTGTGCAAGAGGTTGGTGAAGATCCGTTCTAATGCCAGTGGGTCCCCTTCGAAGAAGGGGAGCCCTTCTTGCAGACAACAGGTCAGAGTGAGGTGCCGGCTCCGGGCCACGATCTCGTACTGCTGCACGACCTTCTGCAGAATGCGATTGAGCGCTACCGGTTTCTTGGCGAGAGTGAGACACCCGGCCTCGATCTTGGAGAGGTCGAGATAATTGGTGACCAGGGAGTGCACCGTCATGGCGTTGCTATGCAATTGCTCCAAGATTGTTTGGTCTTCGGCGGAGCCGCGCTCTTGCGCCTGCTCGAGAAGGATATCTGTGCACCCTAAAATCACCCCGAGCGGGTTTTTGATGTCATGGGTGAGCATGGCGAGAAATTCCGCCCGTTGTTGTTCGAGGACCTTTCTCAGAGAGATGTCGCGGTACATCCCTTGGAGGCCAAGGAGACTACCGTCTTCCTTGCGAAGGAAGCTGGCCCGTACTTCTATGGGTACGATGCTTCCATCCGTATGGATGAATTCTGTCTCATAGACCGACGGCAGGCGCTCGAGGGCGAACGCCCGGTTCCGCCGTTCTTCTTCCTGGGCGGCGGCGGCCGGAGTCGAGATCTCACGGAAGTGATGGCCGATCAGTTCCTGCCGCGACCGGTTGAGCATCACTTCCACGGCCCGGTTCACACTGGTGATCTCCCCGTCGGGCGTCAAGATCAGAATCCCATCACTGGCGTTCTCAAAGAGCGTGCGGTAGCGTGCCTCGCTTTCCTGCAGTGCTTCTTCCGCTCTCTGGCGCTTGGTAAAGTCACGTGCGACGATCAGGCTCGCCAGCGCGACGAGGGTCAGGGCTGACAAACTGCCGCCAACGACCATGGCGATCGTATGACGGGCGCTTGCTTTCGCCGCCGCCGTTCGCGCGGTCAAGAGCTGCCACTCCTCATTCTCTATACCACGGACGATATTTTGAATCTCATCCATGATTCCCTCGCTGTGGGCGGTCAGGACCGCTTGTAAAGCGGCGGCAAAGCCTTTGTCCTTGCGTAAGGCAATTGTCTCCTTGAGCTGGGCGAATTTTTTCTCGGTCAGGGCTTCAATAGTGTTAAGCTGCTGCTGTTGGTCGGGACTATCCGTAATCAGTCTGCGGACGTCCTCGATTTCTTTGTGCATCTCCGCTGCCGCCGTCCGATAGGGTTCCAGATATTGCTCATCGCCGGTGAGGATGTAGCCATGTTGCCCGGTTTCGGCTCGTTCGAGCTGGAGCGGGATATCGTCAAGTTCTGCGAGTACTTCGTGAGTATGAGCTACCTGGCCGGCGGTTTCGATGAGCTTCTTAGTGCTCCAGTAAGACACTACGCCGATGGTGGCGAGAAAGAGCAGTGCCAACCAGAAACCTCCAGTTATTTTTTTTGCGAGAGACCAGTTCATTGCGTTCTCCTTCTTGGGGCGGTTGGATGACTGTCCATTTTGGCGAGAGCATGACAGCCTCTTCCGGCAAAAGGCATTGTTGTGTCCTCGACGGTACAATCACTCTGCGCTGACTGTGACAGAGTAGTCCTGGCAGCGCGGCTGCCGCGCTGCGCTGGAGTTAGCTCAGCAATGGATCGTCGTCAGTAGAGGAGGGAGAAAGTCTGCGCGGGAGAGAGAATGCAATCCGGACAGAGGTCTGAACAGCAGCAGACCGGAACTGCTGCTGTTGCCGTCGCACGAGAGCATAAACGTCAGGGAGGCTGACCAGCAGACTGGAGGATTGTTTGCTTTCCTGCGCACATTGGAGACGCCACTCTTCTAAATCGGAGAGGAGTTCCGTCACCCAGCCGTCTCTGGAACCTGGGTCGACCTGCACGAGGGCAGCGGTGGCGGTATGCAAAGGGTGAAGGGTGGGGAGGACAGCCAATAGGAAAGGCACAGCAAACTGCAGTACAATTACACCCGAGGTGAACCATATGCGCCACGCAGGGCGCTGGCGTTGTATGATCGGCTCTCCGCTGTGTGCGACTTCAGCCATCAGGTTACCTGTCACGTCCTTCAGGAAGGACGTGGATGCTGGTCTGATATGCAAAGCAAAGCTGACAAGGACAGAGACATATTCTACCAGTTTTCTGCCATTACCCTCTCCCGTACTGGGGTGGCAGAGCCGGCGGTCTCTCGCGGAGATGAAGCCTTTTGCAGTACAGAGAAGCACTGACTGAGGAGCACTCGGTAAATACGGAACGAATCGGCGATCGGGCGAAAGTGGGACGAGCGGTTGCTGTCAAGATAAATAGTGGGAATCGGCACAGTGCTAATGCGTCGGCGCCGGGCAAGAGCCAGCAGCAGGATGTCCAATTCCGTCTCGTAGCGCTGACCCTTGATAAGATGCACGACCTCTGCAACAAAACACCGGTCGAGCGCACGCAGGCCAGACTGCGTGTCGCAAGGGCTTGCGGGGTAGAGCTTTCGCAGGAGCGCACTGGTGATAGTGTTCCCCAGACGGCTCCGCCAGGGCATCGCCTCGAACTGAAGGCGCTCACCAATGACCAGCGCTGTATGCTCATCCCTCCAGGCGCGCACGAGGCGAGGAATGTCAGCGGGACGATGTTGGCGGTCACCGTCGAGGGTGACGAGCACATCGAAAGAGAATTGTTCGAGCGTGTAGCGAAACCCCGCGAGCAGGGCGACCCCCTTGCCGCGGTTGCTCGTGAAGGAGAGCGCCCTGACACGTCCCTTGCTTTCCGCCGCAATGCTATCGAGAATCTGGCCGGTCTCGTCGGTTGAGCCGTCATTCACGGCAAGTACGTAATCGGCGTACGTGGCTGCTTCGCGCACCACCTCCCCGCAGAGTGTAGCGACGTTATAGCAAGGGATGACACAGCAAACGACCGGATTAGACCGAGCCTCTATGCGGCGTGGTGTGGGAGGCGGAGCGACATGCCGGCGCAGTTGGAAAACTGGAATCTCGCGCCAACCGGATTCGTCGAAGACCCCGAAGCGATACGCCAGTTTGACGAATACTCTCTGCGTGTGCTGCAGCATGGCAAGTGGGAGCAACACTTTTCCTCCCTGCCAATTGCCCCAGAAGTGAGCTTGCGTGATGACTGTGCCGGAGACGACATCACGGACGTTCACCACTGCCGATTTCCCTGGAAGTACCACGGCGTACCGGACGCCGCCCGTGGCCGGACCGTCACCAGCAACGTAGAGCGTTGCCGTACCAAACGTACTTGGCCGCCTCCGCATAACTATTTCTAGCTTGAGGAAAGAGCCTGCGACTCTGCCGCCGCGTACCGGATGGTGGTCACCGTCATAATTGGTGGGGTCGGCAGGAGTGAGAAACTGCTCTGAATCCCTGGCAAATGCCAGGAACCTCCTCCTGCTCAGCCGCAGTTGAGTGGCGTGACACAAAAGGCCTCTCGCTTCCGTGCTTGCTCTTCAGGGCGCAGTGGCAAGTGAAGGCGGAGGTGGGGAGCTGGTCGTGGGTGCACGAGGTAGCTGAGTTCTGTATAGCGAAGCACCTGAGGGTCTAAAGGTGCGAGGGCGAAGCGTATGAGGACCGCAAGCGCACTGTGGTCTGGATGACAGTCAAGCGCGGACGGAGTGACAAGCAGCGTCGGACGCCAATCGGCGACCGCTGCGGCGATTCTCACAAGCGGTTCCGCGTCTTTGGCAAGGAGCAGCTTGGTGAGTCCCTGGTCGGGGGGTACCCCAAAAAACTGCATAGTTAGCCGGGACACCGAGGCAGGCCAAGGCTGCGAGCGTCTCTTGGCAGTGAGGACAACCGCAACCAGAGCAGCAGCACCAAGCGGAGCGAGTAAAAGAGTCGTCTTCAGCGAAACGCCGACCGCAGCGCCGAGGATGACGCCGACCAGCAGGCTGCGCCTCAACGTCAGACGCCCTTGAACGAGGAGAGCGAGTGCCAGGAGCCAAAGAGCAACCCAGAGATCGTCGGTGCGAAACTCGAGCGCGCAGAAGAAGAAGCCCGGAAAGAGCCCTGTAAATACGGCAGCCCACAGACCAACACGGTGAGAGAAAAGCTCGCGGCCAATTCTGTACGTGCTCCACAGCGCGAGCCCGTACAGCGGGATCATTGCCAGACGCATCACGTACAACACTTCCGGACGTTCGCCGAGGACAGCGAGCAGCGGTGCGCAAAGCAGGTGGAAGAGCGGGGTGTGATTATCGAACACGTCGCGATATTGCAGCAGCCCCTGCGTCCATCCCCACACCACGTGGAGGTGCTGCGGTTCATCAGAGTCGATATGGTAGTGGAAAACGTAAACGATCCGCAGAAGCAGCATCACTGCAAGTAACACAAAGATGGTGCGGTGTTCGCGGCGTTGTGTCTCTTCTGAGGGGGCCTCATTCTTGCGGACGGAGTCGTATGGGGACATTATCCCAGCGGAGATGAGGGTGAGACCCAGCAGTGCCGCCAGGGTATGGATGCTCATCTGGAGAACTGCTCCGCGCCCTGTATAGAGAATAAGCCGTTGCTTATTGTTTTTTCTCTGACCCCACACCGCAATTTCCTCGCTTGAGGCAAAAACTGTCGTCCCCTCTGAGAGATGATTTTCTCCTCGTCTCAGAGAGAGTAAGTGCGGCGTTGTACGACGAACGCGCCGCGCCAGCGGTTAGCTCAGGAATGGATCGTCATTAACCGCGGGGGAAGAGAATTGACGTGGGAAAAACAGGAGCGGAGGAACAAGGCTCAGTGCTGGTAGAGCCCATAGTCGCCCGTTGTACTGCCGCGCTGGTGCGAAATGGTCGAGAACACGGTCCAATTGCACGGGAACCGCTTTGCTTTCCTGAGCGCATTGGAGGCCGAATTCTTTTGCATCCGCCGACGAGACCTCCAGGAACAGCGCATCGTTTGCAGGAGAATCCCACCGCGTGAGGACAGCAGTGCCCGGCTCGGCAGCCTGCATTCGATGGAAGTCGGCCACCAACATGCTCCCTGCCAGATACAGACAGAGCATTCCCAGCATTGCCCACCCTCTCCAGACAAAGGGCAGATGCCGCCTAGCCACTTCTTTTCTGTACACGACCGCAATCTCCGGGTTTCGCCGTTAACCTTGCGCCTATTACTAAATGACGCTGTTGGCGCATGGGTATTCATGAAGAGACGAATAAAACTTCGGCTCCCGACGTCTTTCTTAAGAGACGGAGAATTGGCAAACGCCGCCCCTCTTCCCTCCCCGTTGAATGGTTTCAGAAATCTCGCCATGTGGATGTGTGTAGGAGCGATCAAGTCCGCTCTTGTCTAGGGCCCTGGAGATGTCTGCTTATGCGTGTCCTTTACGCAGCGATCTTCTGCGGTCTGTTCGGCACCTTTTGTGTTACCGCCAGTGTGGAGGCGCAAAGCGCTGCGCCAGATCAGGTCACCGTCGAGCAGGCCGTTCAGGAGGCAATCGAGAAGAACCTCGGACTCTTGGCGGAACGCTATAACCTCCCCATCGCCGAGGCGCGGATTATCACCGCAGGTTTACGGCCTAATCCGGTGCTCAGCTTGAGTAGCGGGCTGCCGGATCATACGATCTTTCATTCTGGGACGAGCCGGTAGTGTCCTAATAGAAAGTTGCTCCAATCAGTTCGTCAAGTGACCAGACATGATCCGTGATTTTCGCTTCCATCGCAGGGGTAACTCGTAGACTCTGGTGAACGCGGCAGAAGTTGTAGAAAGCGAAGTGCAGAGCAAGGGCCTTTTCCATATTCTCCCATTTCTTAGAAAACGCATTGGTCAAACGAGTCAAGCGGCGCATACTCATTCGCATGGTCAAGTTTTGTCTCTCGATATAGGACGTACTGACTTTCTCTATGTCAGGGCTTCCCGTGATGGGCATTTTGACTGCGGCCACAAAGTCGCCAGGGCTATAGCGCCGCGCAAGGTTCCCGGTTTCATCCGACTGATAACTTTTCACCAATTGCGCGTAGTCAATCTCATCCCCGAACACTTTTTTCACCGCTCCAATATAAGACTGGAGTCCATCCGTTGTCAATTGAAAGCGTCCTTCAGCAGCCCGGTTCATCTTCTTCATAAAGGTCGTAGCTGTAGGGAGGTCTCGCCTCCCCAGCACGAAGCAGACAACGAGCTTGGACACTGCCTCGATGCCTACGAAGGTATAAGCATCGCCTAACTTTGTGTTATGTTTTTCTCCTTCCGTCTTGTGGCCTTCCTTTTTGCCGATAAAGCCCCATATCTCATCGGCCTCAATGCGTTCAATGGGGATGTTGTGAATATATTCTTCCATGACCTGCTCGCAGCGTGCGCCAACCACTTCTAATAGATGTAGTACGGTATCCCGATGCACGCTGGTAATCCGCTCCGTGCTGCGTACCGAGTTGCCTTCAGCGAGCAGCTTTAAGCAGAGAATAGCCTTGCTGCGCTCAAGTCGCATGGGCTTCTTATCTGTAATGAAAGTGACGTTGCAGGGGTTACAGTGGAATCGCTGCTGACCGTGCTTGTCCTTACCGAATTTCCGAACCGAACCGCCACATTGTGAACAAACTAGAGATTCCATGCCCGTTCCCTTTCTGCAACTTTACATTAGCAATTATACTTGAGTGAACAAGGGAAGTTAATAATGCTTGTAAATTTTCTTCATAATGCTTGCATTTTTATTTTCTTTATGCAAGTATAAAGGTAAGGAGGTGCAAGTATGGAAATGGAAACAGATGACATTAGGGGCAGAAACGAGAGTAAGGCTATAGGCGGGTATGCGCGGGCTGACGCGCTTACTTCAGAGGAGCGTAAAGGAATCGCACGAAAGGCCGCGTTAGCAAGATGGGACGCCAACGTGCCGCAGGCCACACATGAGGGAATCGTACATTTTGGCGATGTAGCTCTCTCTGCTGCGGTCCTCCCGAATGGGAAGCGTTTGCTCACCCAAGCCACGTTTCTTAGGGCTCTAGGTAGGTCTCGTTCTCCCAAGGCTGGAACGGGGGTATTAAGCACGGTCGACGGTATCCCCTTCTTTCTCCAGGCAGAAGCGCTAAAGCCTTTCATTTCCGAGGACTTATTAGCGTCGACGAGTCCTATCTTTTATCGGGAACTCTCAGGGAGGCGTGCGGTAGGATATGAGGCAGAACTCTTACCGGGGGTTGCTGAAGTATATCTTAAACTGCGGGATGCCTACCTAGAAGAAGGAAAACCGATCTCCAGGCAATACGCTCACATTATTCGAGCCTGTGACCTAATCATGCGCGGACTCGCTCGGGTCGGTATCGTTGCACTCGTCGACGAGGCGACGGGCTATCAGGAAGTACGAGACCGGCAAGCGTTACAAGTCATCCTAGATAAATACCTAACTGATGAATGGGCAAAATGGACAAAGACTTTCCCGGATGATTACTATCAAGAACTATTTCGCCTACATGGCATTACCTATCCTGGCCTTAAAATGCAGAAGCCTAGTTATGTTGGACACTGGACAAACGATATTGTTTATTCAAGGCTTGCCCCAGGCATTCTTCAGGAACTGAAAAAGAAGAACCCGCGAAATGAATCTGGGAATCGCTCAAGAAAACATCATCAGCACTTCACAAAGGACTATGGGCATCCTGAACTTCGTGAGCACTTGTCGAAAGTCGTCTTCTTAATGAAGGCGTGCACCTCTTGGTCAGACTTCAAAAAGCGGCTTGATCGGGCCGTGCCAAAGTATGAGGACACTATGCCATTAGCGCTTAATTACGGCGAAGAGCAGCGCTAGGCGTGTTTCGCCCACCGCGCTTGAGCAGCCCTCTTAGCGATCTCCTTGCGCTTTCGGGCAGAAAGTTTCTCTGCTCTGGCTTTGCCGCCTTTCAAGCCGCCAAGCCTGCCAAGTTCAACGGCGGCAGGGTTTTTCTGCCGCTCTTCCGCTACAGGCGGCTCTTCCGACGTGAGCGCCCGCACCACGTCAAAGGCCAGTTCGTTGATGTCACGGGGCTCTTTTTTTCTGCTTGACCGCTGAGGCATATTTAGAGTATGGTGCCGAAGCGCGAGGATTGCAACCCCGGCGGAGGAGTCCACACAATGAGCCACTACGAGGAAGTGGAAGACGCGCTTCTGCTTGTGAAGAATCTGTGCACAGCGGAGCAGATACAGGCACTCCTGCGTAAGCGTAAGGGAATTGAGCACGTACGCATCTCGGCGGAAACCAAAGATGACTTGGTTGATCGTAATTTAAGGACAGCCGTTGAAGCGAACGCCATACAGGTCGGAGAGGTCTTCGACCTTATTCGTTACGCCGAGGAAAATGGCAATCAGCACATCTTTTACTACAAGCCTAAGACAAAGGGCATTGCTGATGCACTCACGTATGACACCATCGCGCAGCGGTTATGGGGGACAAACTGGGAGAAGACGGTTAGCGATTTCCCTTCAGTCCGCCTGAAGCCAAGCGATTATAAATACAGCGATTTTCGCTCAAACTCCAAGAAGCCTAAGGACTGGATTCTCAAGGTGTATGGGGATACCTTAATCACCAGGTTCACAGGCAAGACCGAGCAACGCGGCCCTAATGTGATCTGGCGAGAATATGTTCAAGAACCATTGCGTGTTGTGCTTGTTGCGCGCTGGAATAGCCCCGATCTTCTGGAGTTGAGAGTCCAGCGAAACGAGTCGCGAAAGACTGTTGAGAGATGGCGCGATAAGCTTTGGGAAATGCTCAGTCCGGCATTAGTTCCTGCTGAGTTCAAAGAATGGGAGCTGGGTAAGACAATGGCGCGACTCGTTCTCGATGACCAGCAAAACAGCGCTGTTTACACCTTTCGCGATGCACAGGTAATTGATGCGGAAGCTGGTGTCTATGCGACCTTCGAGACTCACGCGGACCAAGGCAACTTGTTCACGAGTATCGAAACTCGCAAGTCCCTCCAGAATTATCTAGCTGCAAAAAGCGACTGCGCGGGCTTGACGGTGACATGGCTGCCAGGATCAAATGGGGAATTCCCGAAAAGGAAACGCGGACACTATTAGCGGCGAAGGAACCTCACGAGATAGTCGCTTTAGCTCATTGCTCTAGTGAGGATTTGGATTATGTCACAAATCAACTTCGAAGATTTAGCAAATGAGCATCCTGAGCATAAGCGCGCCCTGCGGAAGCTTGAAGAGTGGAGGAGGAGGCATAGCGATGTCCACATTATCGATCCAAAGACATTGGCCAGGGAAGTCCAGGGCGTAGATGCTACGGCATTAGCGCTAGCGCTCACGCTGCTTGTCAAAGCTGGCCTCCTTCGGCGGGTCTACAAGGTGACGACGCCTAGTGGCGTGCTTGCTGATGGAGAGTTCGACGACCCAACGCAGATTCCCCCGCGCCTTCCTGACAGATTTGAGCATTACTTCGATACTGCGGAATCGGATGTGGTGCCTGTCTTTCGCATGGTCGCGTGATGGAGGAAAGGCCAAAATCACCAGCCGATTATATACATGAGTTGAATAGCCGGATTCTGGAGAATCCGACTCGGAGGATGCTGATTATCCAAGAGTTCTATCGCGAAAGAGTAAATGCAGGCGATAGGGAGACGGCAGATATAGTTCTCACGATCAGGTCAATGATGATGGATGCTAATGAGCGCAACGTCCCAAGTTGGTTTCAGCCTGCTGGATTCTGTACGGGCATATTGACCCTTTTGTTCTTTATGGCGATAGTTCTAATAAGCATCCTTGGCCATGAAATTCCGCCAACGGCAAAATTTCCAGTCCTTGCGGTATTTGCGCTAGGGTGTGCTTTCTCTGTATCTTTCCTAACCGGAGACGCCGTAGCATCCGGCAAAATTCCATTTTTCGGTAACCAAAATCCGCTTGCAATTAGCGCAACTGGAGGCGTTGCTGTCCTGATCATCATCCTTACCATCGGGTACTATATCTACCTCAAGTAGCTTCACTGTCACCCCCACTACTCAGGATTAGAAAGATGCGATGTAGAAGTAACGAGCACGATCATTCCTCTAGCGAGGTCGTGGTGGCAACTCATAACCCAACCGCACGGGGGAGGCGTCCGTTTCACTGCCCCAAATGCCGTGAGATCAACAAGCCGGAGAATGTAGCGTCATATTGGGAAACCTACGGCAACATTGAAAAAGCACGCGATGATGTTCCCCGCACTCGTCCATGCAAGAAATGTTTTTGAAACTCCCCGCAACTTTCTATTAGGACACTACCGACGAGCCCATTCTCGGAGGTTGCTCATATTGATTTCGTGTTCGAGCGTGGCGGTAAGCGGGAACAACGGATCGCCGTGGCCGAGAACGCCCGCACGGTGGCGCAACTGCAACTGCTGAATACGATCCGTGCGCTCACTCTCGATGTGCAGAATGCGTGCGTGGACGTCTTACTGGCCAGGGTGAACTTGGCTTTGGCGCAGGAGAATCTGCAAGCGTTCAACGACATCGTGCAAGTCAACGAAACGCGGGTGCGGGCAGGCGATCTGCCCCAGGTCGAGTTGGAACGCACGCGCCTGGCGGCTTGCTATCGACGCTCGTTCTAACGCTGCTGGCGTTGCCAAGTTTGTATGTCTTGGTTGTAGGGGGGACAGAAGGCAGCCCCGTAGCCTCTCATAATAAAGAGAAAATGCTGATCTCTGCCCCCTAATTCCCGGC
>JBGPOI010000134.1:0-10541 GCA_041487975.1 Binatia bacterium
CGGCTTCCAGGTCGGTAACCGACACCTCTTTGCCATGGTCGCGCGCGAGGCGAGCGTAGATTTCCCCGACGGAGCCGTTAACCGTGAACAACGTTCCAGCGGCGTCGAAAAAAACAGCTTTGCGATGGCGAGATAGCATGACTGTTCCTAGCAGAATGCAGCAATATCCGGTCGCCCTGGGCTTGTCAGAAGATGACCGAATTGGCAGGGCGGTCCTGTGGGGCCGCCCACGGGAGGGCAAGCACATGGGGTTGCCTCTACTCGGTTCGGCGACCATTCGTGCCGGCCCCTACAGCCTCTTCATGATCTCATCCATCGCTGCCAGCAGGGCCTCCAGATCTCCGCGGCTGGTGTAGTAATGAATCGACACCCGCATCCCGCCCACTCCTGAACAGTAACGCACAGTGGGGTAGATACGTTTTGCTTCCAGGGCCTGGGTGAGGCGATGTACCTGCTCAGCGTTGGAAAACGGCTCGCAGGTGACGATACCGGACCGCAGAGGATGAGCCGGCGGCGTCCAGACTTTGATACCGCGGCGTTGCAACTCCTCGATGAGAAAATCTCCTAGAGTGATGATGTGTTCAGTCACGGCATGTGAGTCAAGGCCGTTGACATAAGTCAAGGAAGCCGCCAAGCCGGCAGCACCCAGGGTCTTGGGCATCCCGTGAATCTCAAAGCGCCGAGCGTCCGGCGCAAGCGGCAACGACAGAAACGGCGTGAGGCTGGGGTCGCCCAGGTAACGTACCCACCCTCCCGCGGGTTCAGCCAGAGCGAACAAGCCATGGGCAAGTCCAGGGCGGACTTTCTCCTGTACCCCCTTGCGGATGTACAACAACCCTAAACCGAACGGCGCGTTCAGCCATTTCTGCGCGCCGGCGGCGAGAAAGTCCACCTGCAAACCCGAGAGATCAAGCGGGATCGCGCCAAGTTGCTGAATGGCATCGACCACGAGAAAACAGTCACGTTCTTTGGCGAGTTGAGAGAACGCGGCCAGGTCCATACGCAGACCGTTGATCCATTGCACTGAGCTGACCAGCAGGAGACGAGTGCGGTTGTCGATCAGTTTGGCATAGTCATCCACCGTGACAATACCGTCATGGTGGTGGGCGACTCGCACTTCAACGTCAAGGTGTTGCTGTGGGTGGGCAGCACTGATGGCGACCTGAGGGTATTCCAGATCGCACAGCACGATGTTGTCGCCAGGCGAGAAGGGAATCGCCGCCAGAGCGATGTTGAGCCCCATCGTGGTGTCGTCAATGAAAGCGATCTCCGCCGGCGTCACGTTGAGCAGCCGTGCGCCTTCCTCTTTGGCCTTGGCACTGGGGTCACCAATGGCGCGGTAATAGGCCTTGTAGCCCATCTCCGCCGGTCCTTGACCTAGGAGTGCCGTGGCCCGCTGTACCGCCTCCAAGGCGGAACGCGGCGGCAAGCCGACGCCGGCAGCGTTGAGGTACACCTGCTGGGTTGACCCAGGAAAATCCGCTCGGACGGCGTTCACATCAAACATGGCCCCCTCCCGCTTCGCGTCATGCGCCTAGCATCGGTCTGTGCGGAGGATTTGTCAAGAAAAGAGCCGTCAGCTTTCAGTAGTCAGCTACGGAAGAGGAAAAGGCGAAGAAGGAAAAGGGAGGGGAGAATAAAGAAGGTTAGACTCACCGATTCTTGCTCTCTTCTACTGAAAGCTGACTACTGAAAGCTTGCCTAATGGTACAATACCCGTTCTTCGGACGAGCGGATCTCTTCGATCAAGCGACCGATAGCCGCGCGCACCTGCGTCTCATTTGCCCGCAGGCGGCGCTCGATCTCGCGGAGTTGCTGAGGTTCGCCGCGTTTGAGGGTGCGGAAATAGTCGAGGTGAATGTCCAGCCGCTCGGCCAGCAGACGATCAGCGTCGGCTAACGAGGGCAAGCGGGCGCGCCCTTTGCCCATCTCATCAGCCACGGTCAGGAGCCGACTCAACAAACCCGTATGATAATTGGCGATGTCTGAGAGTAGAGAGGAATCACGGCGTACCGGCTTCAAGAAAAAGGCATCGGCAAACACTCGCACTGCCCCAGCTAGGTCGCCCTTCTCGAGGAGCCCGTCCCCTTGCTCACAGCGCATACTAGAGCGACGGAACATCGCCTGCTCGAAGACCCCGCCGAAAGAACGCATCAGGGCTGAGAGCATTAAGGACACGAGATAGGTGACGACCCCGACCGCGACCAGCAGAAGCAGGATACCGGTAATCAGGGCCATCGGTGGTATATTTTCGCTCGTTGACATAAAAGACATGGCGAAACCTAACAAGGGAGGAAAGCATAGGCGATAGACTGGGACAAGGCCCTACCCTTTTTTCTGTTCTTTTTTCCCGCTAGAGCGCTCGGTTTCTCTTTACCGGCCTGCAGGGGTCGTTTATAGTGCATCCATCCCATGATCCCGCTCCGCGACACGATCCCTTCGCAATCTTTTCCCCTCATGACCCTGGCACTGATCGCGGTGAACGTGCTCGTTTTTCTGTATGAGTTGAGACTTGGACCAAACCTAGAGCGCTCTCTTTTAACCTATGGCTTCGTGCCGGCCGTGTATTTTCATATCTCTCACGTCCAGCCCTGGAATCTGCCGGCTCGTTTCACGCCGATGGTCACCTCGATGTTCTTACATGGTGGTTGGCTGCATTTGATCGGCAATATGTGGACGCTGTGGATCTTCGGCGACAATGTCGAGGATCGTCTGGGCAAGGGTCGGTATCTGCTCTACTACCTGGTATGCGGTCTCGTGGCGGCTTATGTGCATTATCTGACCGGACCTCGGTCCGGCGTACCCGTGGTCGGCGCCAGTGGCGCCATCGCTGGAGTGATGGGGGGATATTTTGTCTTGTTCCCTCGCGCTCGGATAGTAACCTTGCTGCCGATCTTCTTTTTTATCCAGATCGTTACCCTGCCCGCGGTTGTGTTTCTGGCTTTCTGGTTCTTGGTCCAATTGCTGAACGGTATGGTGGCCACTGCCGCCAGCTTCGGTGGCGGAGTCGCCTGGTGGGCGCATGTGGGCGGTTTTATTGCTGGTGCAGCCATGATCCTTCCCCTCCGCTGGTCGCAACCACGCTACAACTCGTGATAGCAGCCTGTCAATCTACTCTATCGAGTACAAGGACGATGAGGATGACCTTCCCTCGCAATCAATCATTTTCGCGAGCGCTGCTCGGCCTGAGTATTTTGTTGCTTCTCCCCTACCCTCCGTTCGCTACGGCCCAGTCGCGCGGCGCCGTTGAGGAGTACATAGAACGCGGAGAAACGCTGTTCAGTCAGAGCAACTGGGACGGAGCTATCAAAGAATTGCAAGCAGCCTTGCGCCTTGACCCCGGTCGCATTGACGCTCGCACCAACCTCGGCATGGCCTATTATTTTAAAGGCGCCCTCCCTGCGGCCGTACCAGAGTTTCAGACCGTGCTCCGTACCGATCCACAACGAGGCGATGCCGCGTACGGGCTCGGCCTGGCCTTGTATGAAACAGGGGATCTGACCGGCGCCATTACCGCCTTTCGTACTGCGACTCGCTTCAATCCCTTGGCGAATTACAATTTGGGGAACATACTCGAACAACAAGGTAATCGCGCCGGCGCCCTCGAAGCCTACAAAGCTTATCTCGCTGCCGCCTCGCAAACGCCCGAGACCGTATCTCTGAGTGACGCCGTGCGCACGGGGACAACACCTACACCTGCGGCCGGCACGGCACGGGATCACTTCCAACGTGGGCAGGCATTGCTTGACAAGAAAGATGCGGCTGGTGCGGTGATTGAGTTTCTCGTTGCCCTCCGCCTGAAGCCCAATTACGTCGAGGCCTGTAACAGCCTGGGCCTGGCCTTTCGCCTCAAGGGCGACCTGGATGAAGCGATCGCCGGATACAAGATGGCCATTCGCCTGGACGCGCGGTTTGCCGCGGCACACCGCAACTTGGCGCAGGCATTCGAGGAAAAAGGCGACCCGATGATGGCGGCTCAGGCCTATGATCGCTACCTACTCCTCATGCCGGGCGCGGCGGACGCCGCCGAGGTGCGAGACAAGATTGCGAAGCTGCGCGGGGCAACTCAATAGACGCTGTCAGCCGGAGCAGCGGAGGAGAACACCCTCAGCACAAGAAAGGCAAGGGCCGGACTGAGCCGCCACAGTCGGCAACTCACAATTTTTATCGTATTCCCTGCTCGCTATACTCCCGCGCAAAGCGGACATAGTTCTCTGCTGACCGATGCAACCTCTCGACCTCTGCCGACGTTAAAGAGCGTACGACCTTCGCTGGGCTGCCGAGCACGAGCGAGCGGGCCGGAATCTGGCTACGCGGAGCCACTACCGCGCCCGCGCCAATCAAACATTCTTCGCCAATCTCCGTACCATCAAGGACAATCGCACCCATACCGACCAAGGTAAAATTGTGGATCGTGCAGGCATGCACGACCACATTATGAGCGATCGAGACCCCTTCTCCCAGAATCGTGGGGATCCCGCCGCTGAAGACATGAACCGTGGCATTGTCCTGGATGTTCACCCGCGCACCGAGGCGGATATAGCAGACATCGCCGCGCACGACCGCGTTGAACCAGATACTCGACTCGGGACCGATATGCACATCCCCGATGACGTGAGCACTCTGCTGGATATAGGCGCTGGGATCGATTTGCGGGGCGACCCCGTGATGGGGAATAATCATCCATGTCCTCCGTTCCGGAGAATCGTCATAGGGGGCGGCAAACCAATGGTCAAGGTCAGCAGTTCATCCAACGCTTACTTGTTACACCCGGGAGAAGGGGTTAAGGTCGGAGAGAGGAGGATGGTAATCATGCAGAAAATCATCCGCGCTGGTATGCCAATGACCATACTCCTTGCGCTTCTGAGCGTGTCGGGAGTTTTCGCCCAAGGGCGCGCGTCCGAGCCGGAGGGCTGGCAAGGTCCCAGACCCGCGCCGCAACAAGGCTCCCTCACCCCGGCGCCGCAGCGGACTGTGCCCTCCGGCAAGCAAGTGTTGGAGATCCCCTCTCAACCGCAACAATCCCTGGAACCGTCTCGGCAACAGAGCGCAATCGCGCCGCGAGCGCAACCTGAATCCCGGCATCCCAACCAGTTGGTGACGGTCACGGTAACCGATCCCCAGGGCAGGTATGTCTCTGGACTCAGACGCGAGGACTTTGTCGTGTATGAGGACGAGGTGCCGCAAGACATCACGTATTTCAACACCGGCGAAAACGAACCGGTGAGCATGGGTCTCGTTGTCGATGTCAGCGGTAGCATGCTCAGTAAAATCGACCGCGCCAGGCTGGCACTGCGCCGTTTGCTGGACACGATCCACCCTCAGGATGAAGTCTTCATCGAAGCGTTCAATCAGCAGCCCTTCTTGCTGCAGGATTTCACCGATAGCCGCCTCTTGTTGGCGCAGGCGATTTCCTCATTGCGGCCGGTTGGCGGCACCGCTCTCTACGACGCCATTCTCGACGGTCTGCACCGTGTTAAACGCGGCCAGCATCAAAAAAAAGCTCTGATCGTGGTCAGCGACGGGCTCGACACCACCAGTCTTTCCTCACTGAGCCAGACGATTAATGCGGCCCGACGCTCTGGGGTACTGATCTACGCCATTGGCATCGGGAATCCAAATAGCGGCTTTGGCATGGGAGGCGCACAGATCACCATCGGTCCCTTTACTATCGGCGGCGGCGGCGGCGGTGGGGTCGATGAGCAGATCGATTCTCGCACCCTTCAGGAAGCCAGTGATGCGACCGGTGGGAAGCTGTTCGTGCTCAACACCGCTGATGTAGTAGGGAATGCCGGCGTCATCGAGAATGCTACCCAGACGATCTCCCGCGAACTGCGATCTCAATACAGCCTGGGATATACCTCATCTCTGCGGGGCAACCATTATCGTAACCTGCGGGTTGAGACTCGGCGCGCCGATGCAGAGAACCTCGCCGTGCGTACGCAGAAGGGATACGCGGCGGAGTAACAGCAACAGGGCCGTAGCGAGAGCAAACAACAGCTCTTCACGCTGAGTTTTTGGTTTCCCTCGCGCGGCGTTTGTCACGGCAGAAACCACACGCAAGCGGTTAGAGCGGGACGCGAACCGCCGTCACTTCTTTCTCTTAAAAAAATTCTCGCGCACCTTCTCGCGGTCGAGTGGGGCGGTGGAAAGCGTGTCAAACACACTGGCAAGCGCCTGGATGCAACGGACAAAGTCCGGCCACGCGGTCGCCGGTCCAGTAAAAGTCAGGTGCGCCGACTCAACCTCTTCATGGGTGTGCGCAGTCCCGCCGACCTTGGTGCTTTGCACGTCAAAATGGTGGATCGGCGCGGCAATGCGCAGGTGAAAAACGTCGGAATCATCTTGTCCAACCGGACGACGCAGCTCCATAGACATGGCTCCGTCCCCGCCATCTACCTCGACGATATACCACTCTCCAGGGTAGGCACTGGAGACCTTAATTTGCGGGACTTTTTCCGACGACTCATCTGCCATGATTAGTTGCCTTCTGTTGTAAGATGTCGCGCTTTCAAATACCTCTCTCCATAAAAAAAGGAAAGGCCCTTGCTTGAGGGCCTTTCCTTGTGAGTCCTTCCGCCTAAGGAAATGATTACTGTTGGAGAGTTGAGTTACTTCTTTTTTGCTGGAGCTTTCTTGGCTGCCGGCTTCTTCGCGGCGGCTTTCTTCGCTGCCATAGTGACCTCCTGGTTTTTCAGCTTGTCAGCAGCTTCAGGTAGGTTCTGGAAAAGCGTATTTTTCTCGATTTTCCTGAGCCCTTCCTCAGTCTTTCCTGACAGCTGTTTGGGAACCCCTATCGTTGTCTACGAGCCCTAGGCGGAACTCACTGCTGCCTTTTTTAGCAAACAGTAGCAGCTTCGTCAAGAGAGAAATAGCATTTGGGAAAAGATTTTTTGAAAAAAACTCCTTTTGCATCATGGGCTTCATCGACTTAAAATGGTGTTGCCAAAAACACTCGAGATAAATTAACAGAACGTTCTAATTTTTCACAAACGATGTCCCATAGTCGTAGGCGAGTAAATCAATTTGTGAACAGATAGGTAACAAATAGGTATTGACCACAGAGAGAGAGTCCGCTAGGCTGCTGGACACAGAGAGACGTCCGGAGTTGTGGGAACCCCGCCGTCTTGAGCCCGGCCCGAATGGCAACATTCGGGCCTTTTTCTTTCATTTTTCCAATTCCTCCCGGACGGAGTACATTTTCTGACGCGCCTCGGAGATATAGGTATCGAGGTTGCGACGGTGATTGGCGAAGAGCCCGCTGGGACTGCCGTTTAAAATCACCAGCGGATTCATCAGCGCCGCCTCGCGTAATGCCGCACTCGCTTCGTCAAAAAGATCCCGCATCACCGGCTTCACGTTCAGCAGTTGGTGGTATTCAAGCTTCAATGCTTGCAGCAGGGCATACATGACATGAGCATAGCCCTGCGCGTGGTAGAAGTAGTCATCGGTGTGCCACCACACACTGCCGCCGTCGACTTCCTGTTCTTTGTAGAGATTCGCATGCGCGTCACCCAGGAGATCGGTCCAGGCCTGAAATAAGCGGACCAGTTCGACATTGCGAGTGGTGATAGGCCGTGAACGTTGTGAGCCGTCGCGCAACCCAGCGACGTAGTCACGCAACTTGCCGACCGCCCGGGAGAAGCGGCTCTCCGCCGAGGGGAACCACAACTTTTTTGCGTCGTTGCGAAACAACGTGTCCGCTTCAAGCAGGTCCGGGTCGTATTCGTTGCTCGACACTTTGGTGAGATGGTCTTTAAAGACCCGCACGCTCTCGCGCACCGCTTGCAGGATACCGAGTTGACGGTTGGCTTTGTCATCAGCCCACAGAGTCGGCCCCCACAGGAAGAAGTCATTGGGCCGCCAACCAGAACCGCCGTGGAGTTCGTGCTCCATGATGGCAATGAGAGTAGACGCGAAAATCTCACCCGGCTGGAACTGTTGACCGGGAGGATATTGGGTCTCCAAGTCCAGCGGGAGACGGTCGTGCCGACCCTGGGCAGCCCACACCAGCAGCCCTCCTCCGATCCAGACACCTAAGACCAGCAAAAGTAGAATCTTCACACGGCGCACAGGAATGAGATCTTACGCTCCTTGCTCTGCTCCGACAACTCGTTCAGGCACGGCTCTGGAGTTTTGCTCCATCTTGCTTTTCTGTCAGGTTCTGTGCCAAGTTCTGCCAAGTTGTCTTTATCGAGGTTTGTCTATGAACACGATCGTTGTACATCCTACCGACCCACGAACTGACGTTTCCTCGCTCACCCGGGCGTTGCAGGCGGCACGCCCGGGTGATGTCATCCTGCTCGGCCCGGGTGTCTACTCCCCAGCCCGCACCGGGGAGGTCTTGCCGCTCATTATTCCCGCCGGAGTCGCAGTCGAAGGCGCAGGCAGGGAAATCAGCATCATCGATGGAGAGGGACTATTCGAGCCTTCTTTCAATCCGATCCGCCCGGATCTGTCCGTAGTGGTTTTGCACGACGGCGCCAGTCTCGGTGGAGTCACGGTCACCAACGGCGGCGGACACGGGATCGGTGTCCCGCTTGGTGTCTCGGCGACGATTCGCAATTGCACGGTCAGTCGGCACGGCGACCACGGCGTTTTTCTCTGTGGTGTGACCGAAGCAGTCGTCACCGGTTGTGCTTTCCAAGAAAACGGCCTGAAACGCTTCGAACCGGTGTTACCGCGCGGCGCCGGCGCGCGCCAGGGACACCACATCTTTGCCGAGGCCCGGCACGGACAACGCAATCGCTTGCTGATCAGCGACAACACCATGCGCGGCTGCTTCGCCGACGGTATCGCCTTTATCTGTTTCTTCCCCGAGGCCGATGGCGTTTCTTTCAGCGCCACGATCGTGCGCAATACCATCGAAGCAAGCGAGCGTGGCGGGTTACTTTTTTCCTGTTCTTTCGGTCCATCTCACAATCGACTGCATCTCATCGCAACCGACAACGTCCTGCGGGCAAACCGACAGTTCGGCCTCAGCCTGCTGACAGCGGTTCCGCTCGCTGATAAAGTCCCACAGGACAGCGAATTAACCGCGCTGGTGGCGGGGAATGACATTTCTGCCAGCCCGATTGGAGTCTCGGTGCAAGGCGCGGTCAGTGAGGCGCACCATAATGTCTGTCAGGTCACAATCGACCATAACCGTATCGCGGATTGCGGCAAAAACGCCATACGCTTGCTCGGCGCTCTGGGAGTGGAAGGCGTGGAAACCCGTGAAAACTCACTGCGGGCGACGGTGTCGCGCAACCATATCACTGGGAGTGTTCCAGCCGTGGCCATACAAGGAGCCGGAGGGGCCGGAAACCCGCAGCAGAACACGATCAGGGTACGACTTTTTGACAATGAAGTGGACGCGCAGACCGAGCAGGCAATCGTCATCAGCGACGGGCGCGCCGGAAATTTGGTCGAAGTGGTGGAAGGAAGCCAGGCCTATACGCGGACGGACAAGGATTTGCTCAAATAACGTGGGGGCAGGCCGCAGACCCGCCCCCATATACCAGCCCGGGTCGAGCTATTCCGCAGCGGCTACCGGGTTCTCTAACACTCCCAAGCCAGAGATCTCGATGCGGACGATGTCCCCGGGTTTGAGGAATACCGGCGGCTTACGGGCAAAACCGACGCCGGACGGCGTGCCGGTGGAGACCACGTCTCCGGGCTCTAGTGTGAACACCTGCGACATATAAGCGATCAGGTCGAAGGTGTTAAAGATCAAGTTCTTGGTATTCGAGTGCTGCATCACCACACCGTTGAGCCGCAGGGAGAGATCGAGATTATGCGGGTCGGGGATCTCGTCCTTGAGCACCAGATAGGGACCCATCGGCGCGAAGGTATCGAACGTCTTGCCAATCATCCATTGACCGGTGCGCATCTGATAGTCACGGCAACTCACGTCATGCACGATGGTGTAGCCGACCACATGATCGAGCGCCTGCTCGCGCGGAATGTCTTTCCCACCTTTGCCGATGACAAAGGCGAACTCTCCTTCATAATCAATTTTGTCTGACACTTTGGGAATGCGAATCGCTTCGCCGGGACCAATCACGCTGTGCGCGTACTTGGAGAATAGGGTCGGCTCTTCGGGGATCTTCATCTTGGCCTCTTCGGCATGGTCACGATAGTTGAGACCGACGAGGATCAGTTTAGTGGGACGCGGCACCGGCGCTTTTAAGGTCACCGCCTTCAGAGAGTAGACAATCCCTTTCCCGGCGAAAGCAGCAGCCTCCGTACTCGTCACATAATCCACCACGTCTCGGGCTGCCACCAGAGCGGAATCACCGCCGGCCAGGAAGCCTACCATGTCGGACGGCAATATCGCCGCAGCCAGTTCCCGAGCGCGCAGCCTCCTCGCTCGCTCCTGCAGGTGTTGATACGCAGCGTTCAGGTCGATGACCTGTTCACCAGCCACTGCTCCCAGGCGTGGCTCTCCCAGTCGTAGAAATGTCACCAGACGCATACATCCCCCTTATGGTGTAATTGTTGGACAATCGGCGGGTACTCTTGTTCTCCATACCAATCCAACTCTCTCTTGCCAAGGGGAA
>JBGPOI010000135.1:0-10536 GCA_041487975.1 Binatia bacterium
ATCCGCGCCTGCCGCGAACTCGGGGTCGAGACCGTCGCGGTGTATGCGGAGGCCGACCGTTCTGCCTTGCACGTGCAGTACGCTGACTACGCCGTTCCCATCGGTCCGTCGCCTTCGGCTGAGAGCTATCTGGTGATTGCCAAGATCATAGAGGCGGCAAAAAAGACCGGCGCCGAGGCGATTCATCCGGGCTACGGCTTTCTCTCGGAACGGGCGCCCTTCGCTCGCGCGTGCCAGGAGGCCGGTATCGTCTTCATTGGCCCCACTCCGGAAGCGATCGAAAAGATGGGCGATAAGGTCACTGCCCGCACCCTCATGCAAAAGGCCGGCGTGCCGGTGGTTCCCGGCACCGACGTGTTGGGCAGTGAGGACGAGGTGCTCAAAGCTGCCGAGCAGATCGGCTTCCCGGTGATGTTCAAAGCCTCGGCCGGTGGCGGCGGCAAGGGGATGCGTCTCGTCCGCAGCCACGACGAGGTCGCCTCGGCGCTGCGCGGGGTGCGCTCGGAGGCCAAGTCCTCGTTTGGCGACGATCGCATGTACATGGAGAAGTTCGTCGAGAAACCGCGCCACGTCGAGGTACAGGTTCTGGCCGACACCTATGGCCACACCATTCATCTCTACGAGCGTGAATGCTCTTTGCAACGCCGCCATCAGAAAGTCATCGAAGAGTCTCCGTCGATGGCTATCAATGCCGCCGTGCGAGAACAGATGGGTCGCGTCGCGGTCGAGGCCGCACAGGCGGTGAACTATGTCGGCGCCGGCACCATCGAGTTTCTGGTGGACGCCCGTCAGAACTTCTATTTCTTGGAGATGAACACGCGGATTCAGGTCGAGCACCCGGTCACCGAACTGGTCACTGGCGTCGATCTGGTCAAGGCGCAGATTGAAATTGCCGCGGGCGGACATCTCACCCTACAACAGCAGGACATCCAACAGCGCGGCTGGGCGATCGAGTGCCGCATCTACGCTGAGGACCCAGCGCGGGATTTCCTTCCTTCGCCGGGCAGAATTGAAATCCTGCGCACGCCGGGCGGCAACGGCATCCGCGACGACAGCGGTGTCTACGAAGGCTGGGATGTGCCTATTTATTACGACCCGATGATTTCCAAACTGTGCGCCTACGGCCGCACACGCGATGAGGCGATCCAGCGCATGTTGCGAGCGCTGCAAGAATACACGGTCGAGGGCATTGTCACCAACATTCCCTTCCATCGTTGGGCGCTCAAGCATCCCCGTTTCCTAGCCGGCGATCTTGACACCGGCTTCATTCCTCAGGAGTTCCACGGGCTGCCGTTCGATGAGGATCATTTGCACCAGGAGGTGATTCTGGCGGCGGCGGCGTTGTCCGCGTATCATAAAGATCAGGCCCTCGCCCGTACCCTGCCGCAAGGTGGCGGTCGCGCCGGCATGTCGGCCTGGCGAGCCGGCGGATGGCGGTGAAAGAGAATGAAGAATGTAAAATGTAAAATGTAAAATTGAGAGGAAAGAATCCTAATTTTCATTCTTCATTCTTAATTTTTCATTCTTCCGAAGGAAGAGAACATGGCTTATATCGCAACCCTCGGCGACCAGACCCATCGGATCGAAATCCAAGAGCTGGAAGAGGATCACCTCTACCGCATCCTCATTGACGGAGAAGAGCTGGTCGTCGATGGACGCAAACTCTCCGGCCACAGGTACTCCTTGCTCGTCGGCACTCGCTCGTTCACTGCGGACGTAGCTGCCAAGGACGATGTCTATACCGTGGCATGCGAGGGCAAGAGTTTCCACCTGAAGCTCCTCGATGAACGCCGCGCCGCACGTCCAGGGGAAGGCGGAGGTAACAGTCGCAAAGGCGATAAAGAAGTGCGTGCCTTCATGCCCGGCAAGGTGGTGGAAGTGCTTATCGCCGTGGGCGATGAAGTCAGCAAGGATCAAGGCGTGTTAATCATCGAAGCCATGAAAATGGAAAACGAAGTGCGCACCTCGGCCTCGGGTAAGGTCAAGGAGATTCGCGTCTCGCCAGGGCAGGCGGTGGAGTCAGGTGAGTTGCTGGTAGTATTGGAGTAGAGAGGCATGGAAGACTTCTCCCTCACCGAACAACAAACCCTCGCCCCCTTCTTCACCAATCTCACCGAACCGGTCTTCGCTCTCAAACTCCCGCAAGAAATTGCCGGCGCACTCTTCTCCCGCTACAGCCGCTCAAGCAAAAGTCTCCGCCGCATTTTTCTCGACGAGTTCTTGGGGAATTCCGACCTTCATCTCGACCAGCTTCCGGGTAACTCCACCTCCGGCACGGATCAGAGCGCCGCGCTGAAAAAGGCGCGGGAATTTTACGACCGCGTCTTGGTCGGGTACGGCGACGATTCCGTCGCCCAACTTGGCGGAGCCCACGTCGCCTGCGAACAGATCTCGAACGTGGCGGCCAAGCTGCTCGAAGATGCGCGCATCGGCATCGCGCCGCTGGAGAAATCGACGCGCTACGTCCGCTTTGACGCAAAAGAGCCGGATGGCGACTATCTCTTCTATAAAGAGCCGAAGATTATGGCCTCTCCTCATCGCGAGGCCTATCTAGCAGTGATGCGGCGGCTGTTTGAGACGTATGCAGCCCAGATCGAACCGCTGATCACATTTGTGCGTGAGAGTCTGCCTATCGAGACCGTCGAATGGAAGCACCCGCAAACCGGCGAGCCGCTGACATACCAGGACGCAGTGAAAGACGAACAACTGCGGCGCTGGACAGAGACCGCCTACCGTTCAACCGTCCGGGCTCAGGCGTGCGACGTGCTGCGAGCCTATCTGCCGGCGGCCACGTTGACCAACGTCGGCCTTTTCGGCGTAGGTCAGGCGTTCGAGCATCTCCTGAACAAGCTGTATTCCCACGACCTGGTCGAGGCGCAGTCCTTAGCCTCTGGCATCCATGCCGCCTTGAATGTGCTGATTCCCTCTTTCGTCAAACGGGCGCGACGGAGCGAGTATCTCGCTGAGACGTATGCCGCCACTCGCGCGCTCTCCACGCAGATGCTAGCGCAGACACCGCTCGCAGCGAATCAACCGGTCAGGCTCGTCGATTACGACACGGAGGCGGAAGAGAAGATCGTTGCCGCCATTTTGTATCCCCACGTGCGCCACTCTCTACCGCAGATCAGAACTGCCGTTGTCGGCATGACCCCGGAACAGCGCGGGCGGATTCTTGAGGAGTACCTGCAACGGCGCCGACATCGGCGGGACAAACCGGGCCGGGCATGGGAGCAGGTGTATTACACCTTCGACCTCGTGGGCAATCTCGGCCTGTACCGCGACCTGCAGCGGCACCGCATTCTCTCGCAGGAGCGGCAGGACTTCACCACCGCCCACGGCTACGACACTCCGCTGGAAATCGCGGCGGCTGGATTCCAATCGGATTTCGCTCGCTGCATGGAGCAAGCCGCGCACCTGTATGAACAGATTCACCGTGACCTCCCTCTGGAGGCCCAATATGTCGTTCCATTTGCTTATCGTGTCCGCTGGTATATGAAGCTCAACCTGCGTGAAGCCGTGCACATCGGCGAACTGCGCACCATGCCTCAAGGCCATCCCGACTACCGGGTCATCGTGCAGGAGATGTGGCGGCAGATTGCCGAGGTTCACCCGACGCTCGCGCACAGCGCCAAGTTCATCGACTGGCAAACCTACCGCCTCGGCCGGTTGCAGTCAGAGATGCGCACGGAGTATAAGAAGTCCGGAGTCCGGAGTCCGGAGTCCGGAGTCGGCAGTCAACAGGACAAAGCAGGACAATAGGGAATCAGGAAAAGAGAACGCGGACGGGAGCCTCAAACTCGGGCAGGACTACAGAACGCAGCTTCTGGCGGATGCTGAAGCGTGTTCCGGCATCATATTGTCTTTCTGTGAGATGAAAGACTGTCACCTCACGCCGATCTTGGTCCACCAGCCAATACTCCTCCACGCCGTTCATCTCATAGAGCCTTTTTTTCTCTGTCCGATCCCTCCTGGCCGTGGCAGGCGAGAGGATTTCGACCACCAAGGTGGGCACGATCTTGAGAAATTGCCCGCGCCGCACTTGGGGGCCCGCAGCCCAGCGTTCGTGCGAAATGAAGGCCGCATCGGGTTCGACGGTGTCCCCGGATGGCAGGTCATACCCTGTGCTGGAGCCGAACACTTTTCCCAGGTTGTGTCGCTCAACAAAGTCTCTCAGGAGATAGATCACATTGGCTTCAATCTCCCCATGACCCCAACCTGCCGGAGGACTCATCACAATTCTCCCGTCAACAAGTTCATAGCGGTTGAGGTCCGCCATCGGGCGGCAATCCACCCAGCGCCTAAAGGTCTTCTGGGTAAAAGTTTCAGTAGAGATAAAAGCCGTTTCCGCGGTCGCGGCTGCCGACGTTTTCATGGTCCTCAACTAAGCATAGGGGTTCAAGCAAGGCAAGCGTTTTGCCCCTGCTCAGACGGCCTGGAGATGCTCAGCGTTGCCTTTATTGGATGGTGAAGTTTGCGTTGCTGGTATCGGCAACACTGGGGCTGTTCACACTGCTTACCCGGATTCGTGCCTGAGTCGTGGCTGGTTTCGTCACCTTCCAATTCTTCGTCCCATTATTGGCGGTACTATTAGAGAGGGTCGTCCACGTAGCACCTCCATCCCGAGACAGCGCGATCTTCACATTCCCGCTGATTCCGTTGGAACTCCATTGGATCGCGTGGGTGCTGCCAATAGGCCAGGTCTCCCCACCGTTAGGGCTAGAGACGGTGATGCTGCCGGTGTTAATCGTGAAGTTGGCGTTGCTCGTATCGGCAATGCTAGCATTGCTCATGCTGCTCACTCGAACCCGCGCTTGCGTCATTGCCGGCCCACTCACGCTCCAGCTTTGTGAGCCGTCGTTGGCCGTATTGTTAACGAGGGTTGTCCAGGAGGTCCCACCATCCCGCGATAGCTCAATCTTGACGTTCCCACTCACCCCGCTGGAATTCCACTGAATTGCCTGGGTGCTGCCAATAGACCAGGTCTCCCCACCGTTAGGAGTGAGGACAGTGATGCCGCTGCTAACCTGTCCTCCTTGGGTCACCGTGAAGGTCTGCCCCGCTATAGTCAGCGTGCCGCTGCGTGAGGTAGTGCCTGAGTTGGCCGCCACCGAGTAATTCACTGTTCCATTGCCACCGCCATTGCTGCCCGAAGTGATGGTGATCCAAGAAGCATTGCTCGTCGCCGTCCAGTTACACCCACTCGAAGCCGTTACCCCTACGCTCCCTGTACCTCCACTAGACGAAGAGGACTGACTTGTCGGCGAGATAGAATAGGAGCAGGAGGGAGTTCCTGCCTGGGTTACTGTGAACATCTGCCCTGCGATAGTCAGTGTGCCAGTACGCGATGTGGTACCCGGGTTAGCCGCCACCGAGTAATTCACCGTTCCGTTGCCACTGCCGCTGTTAGCTGAGGTAATAGCGAGCCACTGTGGGTCATTACTTGCCGCTGTCCAAGTGCAACCGTTAGGAGCAGATATACTCACACTGTTCGTGCCCCCGTTGGCCGAGTAAGATTGGCTTGTCGGTGAGATGGAGTAGGTACACGCTGGATTGACGACCAGCATCGTCGTCGCAACCCGGCAGTTATTCGTTTCATCGGATTCGTCCACTTCCAGAAAACCATCGGCGCAGGCCGCGAAGAAATAGGTCCCCGGCACAACAGTTGTAGGGATCGTAATGGTCGTCGTTAGGGTCAGGCTATCACCTGCTGCGAGGCCCTCGAAACCGTAGGTGCCAGGCACAGCTACGTCTGCACTCGTTATGGTGTTATCGACAGAAAGGTAATGAAGGGTGGCGGAATGGCTTGCTGGGCCGCTCCCTTGGTTGGTCGTCGTGCTTGTCATGGTAAACGTGCCTCCTGCAACGACTGAAGCAGGAGGATTATCCAAGCTGCTTACGACCAAGTCCGGCAGAGTAGGTGAACTACCGCCAGAAGATAGGAATTGGAAGTTGCTGACTAGAACCTCTGCATCTTGATCTCCAGCCTCGTTGAGCACAACAGTCAGAACGCCAGTCTGGCCCGCTATATTTCCAACTGGGATTTGGACGTGCTGATACTCGTTGCCGACAAAACTAGTTCCGAGAAAACTAAATAACAGAGTGTCGTTGAACGAGACCGTCACCCAGTCACCGTTCCCCGGTTTTGAAAAGCGAAAAGCGAACGTGACGACCGCAGCATCGGCAGGGATGGTGAGGTTTGTTGCAATAGCGCTCGGAGAGGAGATCAAGGAAGAATTGAGAGCTCGTGTGAGGTGTTGTTGCTGTGTCGGTGCTATCGCGGACTTAACGAATTGAAAAAGGTTTCGGGTTTGTCCCGAAACGGTTTCCTTTACCTGATTAACTGTTCCCGCAACAGTGTACACAATTTGACCTAATTCAGTCTCAGTCTCAGCAACAAAGGTCCCGATCGGAACGGAACCAATCGCTGCTAAGATTGGATTTGGATGCCATTCCCATTCGTTAGGTAAGGAACCATTGCTTATTAGAGCGGAATAGTTAAAACCGTCTGTTGTGTTCGGGCTGTCATTGGGGTTACAGATGCCGCTGATGGGTTCAATAGTTTCGCAGTAACGATCGTGAACGCCGGAATGGTTCCCATGAACTAGAAGCCCCCCACCTTTTAGAGGAATCACTGACTTCGGAATCGTCCCTACAATGGGCCCACCGAGCGCCGGGGGAACAGGGAGCAAGCTATCGCCAAAGTAATTGTCAACAAACCCGACGGACGGGAACTGGGGGAGGAGAGCGTGAAATAATGCCACGTTAAAGCCCCCATCAAAATTCGGCGCATCAAGAATCGTGAATTGGGAGACCAAAATTTCTGGACGTAATTGATTGAGGTGATTGACAGCTCTTGCGTTAACAAGCGAGCCGAAACTATGTCCAATAAATTGGATTTTATCTCCCCGGCTCGCATCTCCGTAGCCTGGAGGAAAAAGGGTAGCCAGTTGCTTCGCTAAATTATTTCCATGATCGTCGACAAAACTGCGGGCAACAAAAACCCCACCTATCTGAAAGATTGGGAGAAGAAGGAGATCGTCATAGGGTGTATGGGTAAAAGCCTCTAACCAAGTGTAGAAGCAGATATTAGCACGTCTGTTAAAGACCATAAGCCGAGCGTCAATTGCTTGGGCCATTGCTTCCATCCAATGCAGAGTATGGTCTAAATCGAAAAGGTTGGGGTCGTTGAAGTCGCCAAATGGTTCCCACCCATGAGTAATAATTACAGTTGGAAGATTTTGGTCAAACGCATTAGCCCGGCACTGAACTTGTCTGAGAGTAGTTGTGGTTGGTGGCAAAGGAACTGAGCTCGGGTTTACTATCAAAGTAACCGGTGTCGTTCCTGCTGTCCCTCCTATGTTACTTACCAGCGCGGTGTAGCTGCCTGCCAGGTTCGTTGAGATGTTATCGAGCTTCAAAGACGAAGTCGCGGTATCAGCAAATAGATGTCCATCGCGCAACCACTGGTAACTGAACGGACCAGTTCCACTAACCTCGACATTGAAGGTTGCGCTGTCGCCCGCAGTCTTCGTCTGACTCTGCTGCGACTGCGGGGTAATCACAGGGCGCGGAACCCCCGTTCCGGTGATCGTTAGTTTATTATTTGGTAAAGACAAGCCAGCGTCATTCGTCACGTCGCTCTGGTTTCCCTGGTTGTTCCAGTCGGCAAAAACCCCGACGAAATAAGAGTCTGGTGGCGTGGTGTTCGGTACGGTTATTGGCGCACTGAAATGCGTGGAAGAGCCTGCTGCAACAGCAGGAATATTTACATCTAAAGGAGATAATGGCAGATCACTTGAGGTCAGGGTGTTGTCCAAACTTAAACGCAGTCGTGCTTGCGTCGGCGGAGCATTACCTGTACCGACGTTCCTAACATCAAACCCAATGGTGAGACTATTACCCGCCACTGCGCTCGTGGGGTTGAAGAGAACATTCTCCACGATCAGGTCAGGCGAGACCACGTTAAATTGAAACTGATTGGACGGAACCCCTCCGGGATTGAAAACCTGTACGTTCCATACATGTGAAGCAACGGTAAAGTTGGGATTGATCACAATCTGCGCACTGCTCAAAGAACTGATCGGCCGGTTTGCAAAAACCTCCCCCGTAATGGTGTCTGTCAAGGTCACCGTCGCCCCCGACACGAAGTTGCTGCCATTGATCGTGAAGGTCTGTGGGCTGCTAGAGCCAGGCACAGGATTTGGGCTCACGCCGCTGATCGTCGGGGTCACTGTTGGCGCTATCACCTGAAAACTAACCCGCCCCGAGGAACCACCATCAAGGTTGATCACCTCCACCGTCCACTGCGCCGCAAAGGTCGTGAAGATCGGATTAATCACAATCTGCGTGCCGATCAGGAAGCTGATGGATCGGTTGGGGAACACCTCTCCGGTACGCAGGTCTCGCAACGTCACCGCCGCCCCTGGCACAAAGTTGCTCCCGTTGATCGTGAAGGTCTGCGAACTATCCGAGCCCGTCACCGGATTCGGACTCACACTGCTGATCGACGGTGTCGGATTGGTAATGGGGCATATGTTGGTAGATACTGTTACCGTGAGCGTGTTAGATTGAGTGCTGCCTGCACTGTTGCGTGCGACTACGTAGTAGCTATAAGTCTGCCCCGCCGTCACGTTCAGGTTGTTGTTATAGCTGGTACCCGTAATCCCAGACGCATACGATGACCCGTTACGGTATACGTCATAGCTGGTTGCCCCACTGGACGTGCTCCAGGTGAGTAGCACTGCGGGTGCCACCGGAGGTGTAGTGTTACAGTAAGCATTGGCCGAGAGGGTGAAGGAGCCGGGGAGATTACCAGAAGTTGTGGTGCACGATTCATTGGAGTAGCCCGAATCTCCAGTCCCGTTATAAGCCCGCACCCGATAACAGTACTGCGTCGCTGCCGCTAACCCCGAGTCGTTAAAGAAATTGAGATTCGCCCCTTGCGTGCCAATCTGGCTGTAGGTCCCCCCAGTTCCCGTCTTGCGCTCAATCTTAAAGCCGGTCTCGCTGGTGGAATTATCCCCCCAGCCGAGAGTGGCCGTGCTGCTGGAGAGCGCTGTCGCTAGCAGGTTGCTGGGCGCTGCCGGTACAGAATTAATCGTTACAGAAACACTAACATCATCTATCCGAAAAGTAGTTGGTAAGCTGCCATCAGTTGTTCCAAGAAAATGGACACGTATGGTTTGCCCTTTATAGGGCGTGAGATCAAAAGTTCTTTGACTGTAGGCCCCAATTGCCGAACTATTGAGATTAGAAAGAACCGCTACGGTTCCTAAGACGTTACCTGTCGAACTTTGGACAGTGACATTGAGTACGTCGAATACGGTAGACCCTGTCTCTTGCGTCGTGATGTTATACCAAAAAACAAGAGTAGCTGACGTTGCTGAGGATGGAACGTTCAGCGTTTGGTACATCGTGCCAACGAGGTTGTTCCCCGCTGTCCCATCCGAGTTCGAAAGATAGGCATATCCCGAGCCACTGCGAGGAAACGAAAACCGTGAATCGGCCTGGAATGCTCCTGATAAAACCCAGCTACTTGATCCAGCCTCAAATCCACCATTGGCAACCAGTTCAGTCTGGGCATAAGCTCTGTCAGAAAAAAATGAGAGGAGGAGGACAAAGAAAAAGGGCAGCCACAGCAAAGAACTGCCCTTCTGAAAACTTCCCCTGAAAGGAAATAACCGGCCCCCGACCATCGCGCCCTCCTTTGGGGTCTCCCCACCTCAGCCGCGAAGCTCAAGGATTAACAGATTTTGAACTTCCTTGCCCAGTTAGGGACTCTACGCTCATGCTAAACACATTGTCAAGAGAAAAAAGGACTTCAGCAAGGATTTACCAGACATAGAGGCTTGGCCGAAAACAACTTAGTCACTCGTTGTGATGGATATCCACCTTTTGTTTGTTCACGGTGCGGGATTGTTCGTATGGCGTACTTATCAGCCTAATCGGCCTCTCTCACAGTCCTTCCCGCTATAAGATTTAGCTACAGGAAGATTCCCTCCTTTGTACCGCACACGATGTCAAGGAAAAAATCTTTGCTTTTTGTGATTTTCTACTGACTTCAGACCGCTCAGTAGCTTGATTCTCAATTCGGCCTTTTGGCTGAGAACAGAAGCCCATTCTTGTATATAAGCCGAGTATCCTCGGGCTCTTTTCCAGTTGATGGGGAAAGGCGCTGCGGATAGCTCCCGTGGTCAGAGGGGGAACATTTTCTAGTGCATCTGCAGGAAACCTATTGGGGAATAGAATTATCCTCGATCCGGCCAAAGCCTGGGTAGGGGCTTGATTTATCAAGCCCTTGGGTGGGTCCGATGAATCGGACCCCTACCTTAATATCCCCAAGAGGTATGCTGAAACTGCACTAGGAATCTTCAGCTAGCCTTCTTACTCTCCGCCGAAGACAGCGCACGGGTTGCTTGCTGGAGCAGATCCAGATACCACCACCAGTGCGAGGGAGAAGCGTTGACCCGTTGCCGCAGCTCTACCAGAGGAGCAACCTCGGCGAGCCGGGCTAAGACTATAGGAGCAGCGGCTAAC
>JBGPOI010000136.1:0-10484 GCA_041487975.1 Binatia bacterium
GTGGCGATCGGGAACGGCCAGTTCATCATTCCTCTCCTTCCTGCGTTGGTGGCCAGCCTGGTGTTGCTGCACAGCGGGCGGCGAGGATGGCATGCGCATGTGCTTGCAGAAGTCCTAGTCTTAATGACCCTCGTATCCCCGACGATTGCGGCTCCTTTTTTTTGGATAGTCATGTTTGTTCCTAATACCTTGTGGTCGGCCGTGTTCGTCTCGCTCGGATACAGTATCCTCACTCTTTTAGCGATGTCATTCCAAGGGGTTGGACTCGTGTCGGTCTTGCATGGTTGGAGTGACCGCGCTGTGCAGGGAGCCGTCTGGGGATCGGTGTACGGAGGGTATGCGAACCTGCATAGCTGGTTGGCAGCCTTTGGGCTACAAACGTGGAACCGCCCAGCCTCATTGCTGACGTTAGCGGCTTTAGGGGTATGGATATATTGCCATCGGCACAGAGACCTCTGGTGCCTCTTAGGTGTAACAGCGCTTGTATCCCGTCTCTGGGCTTACCATCGGTTGTACGATGACCTGCTTATTGTGTTGCCAATGATCACGCTGTTTCGTATTGCGAAGCAGAGCCCGTCTGCTGACGGGAGTGGTGTGGTAGCTGGTGTGTTACTGGCAGCCGGCTGGGTTGCGGTGCTGTCCCCTCCTCATCTGCTTCTTCTTCCACCTCCTTGGAATTGGCTGTTCCAGGCGGAACAAACGGTCGTGTGGGTGGCTGTGTTGGCCTTCCTCCTCGGCCAGACCCGGCGAGAAAAAATTGAGACTCCTGCTCTTGAAAAAGGGACGGGCCTATGATGGCCGAGAGGAGTAGAGCGATCAAGCTAGGTCTAATCGGCTGTGGACGAGTAGCGGCAACCTGTCATCTGCCAGCGCTGCAGAATCTGGCGGGTACCTCGAAGAATCACAACGAGTGCAAGGAATTTTGCGCTTGGCACCAGCAAACGTAGCATCGAGGAGTAGTGAAACGTAAAGATCGCCTGATAGCGGTGAGAGGGTCGAGTATGAGTAATCAGAGTTCCCCTGAAATGTCGGTGATTATTGTTACGGATCATTATCAGACCATTCGTGAGACCATCAGGCATCTCCGAACACAGACAGTGAAAGACCGCCTCGAGATCGTGATCGTTGCGCCCTCGGTGGATCAGCTTGATCTTGATGACGCGGAACTGAAAGACTTTCTTCAGGTTCGTGTGGTCGAAGTTGGCCCACTGCACTCTCTGTCCTGGGCGAGGGCTCCGGGTGTTCGCCAGGCCAGCGCACCGGTGGTTGGTTTTGTCGAGAGTCATTCCTATCCTTCCCCGGTCTGGGCGGAGGCGCTGATCGAGGCACACCGGCAGCCCTGGGCTGCGGTCGGACCGGCAGTGAACAACGCCAATCCCGGTAGCATGATTAGTTGGGCCAATTTCTTGCTCGACTACGGCCGCTGGTTCGCACCGGCCGCAGCCGCGGTGATTGACGACCTGCCCGGGCATAACAGCAGCTACAAACGTCAGGTGCTTGTAGACTACGGTTCTGAACTTGAGGCGATGTTGGAAGCGGAAAGCATTTTACACTGGGATCTGCAGGCCAAGGGATACCGTCTGTATCTGGAACCACGGGCGCAAATTGTCCACTTGAACATTTCGCTACCGTCTTCCTGGGTACCAGAGCGGTATTATGCCGGACGGCGGTTTGCGGCAGCCCGCGCGCAACTCTGGTCTCCCCTGCGGCGGTTGCTGTATGTCAGCGGCTCGCCGCTGATCCCTCTGGTACGCCTCCCGCGTATTCTCAGGGATATACACCGTTCTCCTCGGCCTGACCTGCTTCCGCGTGTCCTGCCGGCACTGATCGTCAGCCTCGTCGTCAGTGCCGTAGGTGAAATGATTGGTTATGCCTTTCGCTCTGGCGATGCGATGGAAAAATTGTCCAAGCTGGAGTTAAATAAAATACCCCATTTGGCGAAGCGCGACAGACAAGCGACAGCTTGCTGACGAAGTTGTTTTCTCCCAGCCGCCTTGAGAAGAATTAAGATGGGCACTCGTAGTACTCTTGAGATGTCAGTAGTGCTGGTCACGCCGGATCGCTACGAGACTATTCGCAAGACCATCCAACATCTCCGAGCACAGACAGTAAAAGATCGGTTAGAGATCGTCATCGTCGCGCCGTCAAGGGAACAACTTGGTCTGAGTGAAGCGGAACTGGAAGATTTTCTTCAGTTTCGTGTAGTCGAAGTTGGCACGATCAGATCGCTCGGACAGGCTATGGCAGCTGGCGTTCGCCAAGCCTGCGCGTCTGTGGTGGTTTTTGGTGAAGATCACTGCTATCCAGAGCCGGGCTGGGCCGTAGCGCTGATCGAGGCGCACCGTAGAGGCTGGGATGCGGTCGGGCCAGTGATGGGCAACGCCAATCCCCAGAGTCTGACCAGTTGGGCAAGTTTCTTTGCCGGACTTGGCCGTTGGGCCGAACCGGCGGTGGCCGGGGAGACCGACGATTTGCCGCCGCACAACAGCTCCTATAAGCGGACGATGCTCCTGGACTACGGCCCGGCACTCGAAGCCATGCTGGAAGTAGAGAGCCTGCTGCATCAGGATTTGCGGGCCAAAGGGCATCGGCTGTACTGGGAACCGGCGGCAAAGGTGCGCCACGTGAGCTATACATCGCTGTTGTCCCTCATGCAGGCGGAGTTTCATTATGGGCGTTTGTTCGCGGCGGCCCGCATGCGGCGCTGGTCCCTGCTTCGGCGGTTGATGTACACCATTGGTGGACCTCTCATTCCGCTTGTGCGGCTCCGGCGCGTGCTGAGGGAGATCTGGCGGGCTGGTCACCAGCGCCAACTACTACCGGGAGTCTTACCGGCGTTGATCGTCATATTAGCGTCGAACGCGGTGGGTGAAATGTGTGGTTACGCCTTTGGCGCAGGCAATGCGTCCCAGCAGAGGTGTACTTTTGACCTTGATCGCTACCGACACCTTGCCAAGCGCGACAGACAAGTGGAAGCCGGCTGATGAAGCCGTCAGGGACACCTCCAGGCCGCCGCATGGTGGATGGCACTATCCGTGGGTTTCTGGCCGAAGCGTTATTCCCTCTGACAGGTCTGATCACCGCTGCCTTCCTTACGCGGCGGCTGGGTCCAGCGAGTTATGGGTTGTTCACCCTGGCTGCGACACTGGTCACCTGGATAGAAGGGAGTATCGTAACCGTTTTCGCTCGCGCGACATTTAAATTTATTGCCGAAGCAGAAGACTGGCGGCCGATCGGAACTGCTGTGGTGCAATGGCATCTTGCGACGAGCGGCTGCGTGATGCTCTTGCTCTGGCTCCTGGCTTCCCCGATTGCCGTCTTGTTCAACGAGCCGGCGCTTGCCACTTATCTGCGGCTCTTTGCTTTCGATATTCCCCTTTTCAGCTTGGCTCGTGCTCATCAGAACGTCCTCATTGGCATCGGCGGCTTCAACCAGCGCGCGCTCGTCAGCGCCGGCCGCTGGATCGCCAGGCTGATCTTGATCGTCTCTTTCGTTGCAGGGGGGCTTGCCGTGCCGGGCGCAATCCTAGGCAGCATCGGTGCGTCACTGGCCGAATTCGCTATTGGCCGCTTCTATGTCCGCCCCTCCCTGTTTGGTCGCTCCGCTTTTCCTGCCCGGGAGTTCTTGCGCTACGCGGGGTTCCTGCTTCTGTCTGGGCTGAGTCTGACCCTCTACAACAAACTCGACCTGTTTGTGCTCAAGATGCTGGGTGGCACGGCAGTCCAAGCCGGCATTTACGGCGCAGCGCAGAATCTGTCGGCGGTCCCCAGCCTCTTTGCCTTTGCCTTTTCTTCCTTGCTGCTCTCTACCCTGAGCCACGTGCTGCATACTGGCGACAGTCCTTTGGCCAAGAAGATAGGATGCCATGCCATGCGCCTGATCATCGGGCTGCTGCCTTTTGCCGGTCTGGCTGCTGGGGCAGCCTCTGAAGTGGTCAGCGCGATTTTTGGCCCGGACTTTTTGCCTGCCGCTCCTCTTTTGGCGGTGTTGATCTTTGGCGCGCTGGCCTTGGTCATGATTGCGGTGACGACGGCCATTCTGACCGCCGCCGGCAAGCCCGGCTGGACTTTTGTTTTGACCGGGCCACTGCTGCCGTTGGCGTTGGCTGGCCACTTGGTCATGATACCGCGCTTAGGGATGATAGGAGCCTCCCTCGTCACCACCTTGTTGGCTGGCTTGGGCGCAGCGGCGACAGTACTCGCGGTCCACCGCTGCTGGCGCATCCTTCCGCCGTGGGAAACCCTCATGCGCAGCCTCCTGATAAGCGGAGGTGCCTACGTCTTGGCTGTTCTCTGGCCTGCTCCTGGTATGCTCCTCGTCTTCAAACTGCCAGTGATCGGACTCCTGATCAGTCTTTCCTTTCTGTTGCTGGGGGAATTCAGCGCCGCCGAGATTGCTCTAGCCCGCTCTCTGGTGCATTGGCGAGTGGCAGCGGAGCGCACTTCAGGTGAGGTCTGATGAGCCAGCCTTTCTTCTCGGTTATTGTTCCCACCTACGGCCGCCCAGGACAACTCACTACCTGTCTTCAGGCGCTCGCCCATCTGCACTATCCCCGTGAGCACTTCGAGGTGGTCGTGGTGGATGACGGCAGCGCGACGCCCTTCGATGGGGTGGTAGCTGCTTTCCATGACCGGCTCGCCGTCACGCTGCTCAGGCAGTCACATGCCGGGCCGGCGGCGGCGCGCAATACCGGCGCCGCGCACGCCAAAGGCCAATTTTTCGCTTTCACCGATGACGACTGCAAGCCCGCCTTTGACTGGTTGCAAACTTTGCAGCTGCGCTTTGCTACAGCACCGAATCAAATTGTTGGTGGACGGACGTGTAACGCGCTCCCTGCTAACCCATACTCAACTGCCAGCCAGATCATTATTGACATGGTGTATAGCTATTATAATGCCGACCCGAGCCGGGCCCGTTTCTTCGCCTCTAATAATTTGGCCTTGCCGGCGAATCACTTCTACACCATAGGCGGCTTCGATCCAACCTTCACTACCTCAGAGGACCGCGAGCTGTGCGACCGCTGGCTGCACCACGGCTATGGTATGACTTATGCCCCGGAAGTCATTGTCTACCATGCGCATGCGCTCACACTGCGTACCTTCTGGTGGCAGCACTTCAACTACGGCCGCGGCGCATTCCGCTTTCACCGCATACGCGCGCGACGAGGCTCGGGGCGGTTCAGGCAAGAACTCAAATTTTATACGCGGTTGCCATCCTTACTGGGCCACTCATTGTCACAGGAACAGGGGATGCGGAGACTCTTACTGCCGGCGTTGCTGCTGGTCTGGCAAGGGGCGAATGCGGCAGGATTTTTGTGGGAGAGGATGAGTCAGGCCAAGCTGATGGAAAGCTGTTAGTGACGTTCTGGGTTATGCAACAAAGCCATCTCCTGCGTCGGCTCTCTCTACCCCTGGTCATTCAGAGCTGGTCCCTGACGAGTCTGCAGCAAGGGAGGAATGAAGATGAGTGGTAGTTCGCCGGAGATGTCAGTAGTGCTTGTCACGCCGGACCGCTACGAGACTATTCGCAAGACCGTGGAGCATTTGCGTGCACAGACTGTGAAAGATCGACTCGAACTCGTGATCGTAGCGCCGTCGGCAGAGCAGCTCGCTCTGAATGACTCTGAAGTGAACGACTTTTTTCAGTTCCGCATCGTCGCAGTTGGCGAGATCAGGTCGATCGCCCGAGCCCATGCTGCTGGAATTCGCCAGGCAAGCGCACCGGTGGTTGTCCTTTCGGAAGATCATTCTTTCCCTGAGGCGAGTTGGGCTGAGGCCCTGATCGAGAGGCACCGGCAACCATGGGCGGTAGTGGGACCGGTCGTACGCAATGCGAACCCGGATAGTCTAATGAGTTGGGCTGATTTTCTTCTTGGGTATGGGACCTGGCTCGAACCAGCTCCTGCCGGTGAGATTAATTACTTGCCGGGACACAACAGCAGCTACAAGCGCGCAATCCTCTTGGACTACAAGCGCGAACTGGAAGCCATGCTGGAAACGGAATTTGTCCTGCACCGGGATTTGCGGGCGAAGGGTTACCGGCTTTACCTGGAACCGGCGGCCAAGACGGCGCATCTCAACTTCGCGCAGCTCGCTCCCTGGATGCCATATCTTGTCCATGCTGGGCGCGTATTTGCCGCGGCGCGCGCACGGCAGTGGTCCCTGCTCCGGCGGCTTCTCTATATCAGTGGCGCACCGTTGATCCCGCTCGTGCGCCTGTGGCGCATTCGCTCAGAGATCCGTCGGCCCGGCCGCCCGTCCCATCTGTGGCCGCGCGTGCTCCCGGCATTAGTGGTGGGGCTGACCGTGGACACCGTCGGGCAAATGCTCGGCTATGCTCTGGGTGCCGGGCAGGCAAGCCAGAAGTTGTTCTACTTCGAGTTCCATCGTGACCGCTACCTCGCCAAGCGGAACCGGCAAGCGGATTTGGGCTAATAATCACCATGGAGCGTCTGAAGGTTCTTTTTATTACCAACTGGTATCCCACAAGAGAAGAGCCAGTAAAAGCCGTGTGGGTCCGTGAGCATGCAAAAGCCGTACGGCTCTATGACGATGTCTTTGTGCTTCACTGTGTCGGGTCTGACCTTAACCTCAAAAGACTTTGGAGGACGGAACAGGAGACCAACGAAAGACTGAGAGAAGGCATTCCTACCTATCGGGTTTGGTATCGGCCTTCGCCTATCCCCCAAACCTCATATTTCATCTACCTATGGAGTATCTTCCGAACATTCCAGCACATAGTCAACGAAGGTTTTCGGCCAGATATTATTCATGTGCATATTTACGATGCCGGTGGGCCTGCGGTCTTGATTGGCAAACTGAACCGTATTCCGGTAGTAGTTACCGAACACTTTTCTTCTTTTCCTAGGGGGTTGCTTGGCCCCCTCGACGTTGTCAAAGCGTGGCTGGCATTCCGGTGGGCAAAGAGAGTGCTGCCGGTAAGCTCCGCGCTGCAAAAGGCAATCGAGCACTATGGGATTCACGCCCACTTTCAAGTGATACCAAATGTTGCTGATACAACTCTATTTTTTCCCCCATCGCACCTTCGCGAGGACATGAATCCCAAGCGGATTCTCTTTGTCGGACAGTTGGCGCCAGTCAAAGGTGTCCCGTATCTCCTGCAAGCTCTTTCCCGCTTAGGACAGAAGCGAGATGATTGGCATCTGGACATCGTGGGAGATGGAAATGCACGGATGGAGTATGAAAGCCTGGCTGTGGACTTGAAGCTTGGCGATAAGGTCGCTTTCCACGGCCTTAAGACTAAGCAGGAGGTGGCGGACTGCATGCGCCGAGCCGACCTCTTCGTGCTACCTAGCCTTTGCGAAACTTTTTCTGCTCCAGCTATCGAAGCTTTAGCCACCGGCACTCCTATATTAGCGACCCGTTGTGGAGGGCCAGAGGAGTTCGTCATCAAAGATGTCGGCTTATTAGTGCCCCCAGGCGATGCACACACTTTATGCAACGGACTGGACTACATGCTTGATAATTTGCATCTATACTCGTGCAAACGGATTTCTCAATACGCTATAGAACGCTTTTCTCCAGAACTCGTAGGGGCAAAATTGCACGCGGTTTACCAGTCTTTGATCTCTTAGGGAGAACCACCCAGAGCCACCTTTCCATGTGGAACTTCATCGAGCGCCGCGCGGCGCGCTGGCTGCTGCTCACGCTCTCCACCATCCTGTTGTGCATGCCGGCTGTCTACAACGGCTTTCCTTTGCTGTTCTTCGACTCGTTCGACTACCTCGGCAATGGTCACAATGTCCTCGACACACTGGCGACGGCAACCAGGCACAATTCCTACGGGTATCGTTCGCACTTCTACAGCCTGTTCCTTGCCTTACTGCACGCCCTGGGCTTGTTCTGGATCGTTCCCGTGGTACAGGGATTGATCTTGTCGTACGTCCTCCTCCTTTGCTTTCGCGTCGTTGCGCCCGGCCAGCCTGCCGCTGTTTTCCTCGTGGGCGTCGCCGTGCTCGCGTTGGGAACGAGCGCCTCGTGGTTCGTTTCCTTCATGATGCCCGACGTCTTCGCCGCGATCCTGATTCTCGCCGCTTTCCTGCTCGGGCCGTGCCGCACTGCACTCGACCGAGGCGCGGTTGCCATGCTGCTCGTCATCGCGCTCTTCTCGATTCTCGTGCACCCGTCTCACTTCGCGCTCGCCGCGGGTCTCGCTGTCGTCGTCCTGCTGACGGCACTCGTCGAGCGGTCGCCGCGGCAAGGCCTGGTATCGTTCGGGATCTTGAGTGGCCTCGTGGGAATCGCCGTGCTGCTCACCGTGGGCGTGTCCGCGCTGCTGTACGGCACGCCGGGTTTCTACCGGCACAGCCCGCCGTTCTTACTCGCGCGTTCGATCGGCGATGGTCCCGGCCGGGCGTTCCTCAGGCACAAGTGCGTGGAGCGGCGCTACGCGGTCTGCGTCGTCGCCGACGACCTCCCGACAACCTCCAGTGAATTCTTGTGGGGCGAGCACTCTCTCCTCAAGACGGCGTCACCTGACCTCGTGCAGCACGTCAAAGACGAGGAACTCGCGGTCGTACTCAGTGCGACCCGGGAGTATCCGCTGTGGCAGCTCAGGCGATCGTTCGGGAACTTCGTATGGCAGCTGCTCACCTTTGATCTGTACAGCTTCGACGGGCAGGACTCCTACGACAGGAGCGTCTCCCAGGTCCTCCGTTCCCAGCATGGAAAGTATCTGGAGTCACGCCAGCACGCCCGCTCACTCCCCCTGAGAGCCCTCACCTGGATGCAGGAGGGACTCGTCTGGGTGGGACTCGGGCTGGCCGTGCGGCTATCACACCGGGCGTGGCGTGCCGGACTAGTGAGGCTGGTCGAGCTCACGGCCGTCGTGGGCCTGGGTGTGATCGGCAACGCATTCGTCACTGGCGTGCTCTCGACCGTTCTAGGCCGCTACCAATCGCGGGTGGTGTGGCTGGTGGTGGCCGTTGCGCTTCTGCTGGCCGCTGCCAACAGCCGAGCGGGGCCCTCCCGCATAGGAGATCAGGGGAGGGAAGAAAAGGATCTATCTCCGTGACAAGCACGAGTTCCCGGCTCTGCAGATACCAGGTCATAGTGCCGATCCCAGTTCCCATCTCCAGCATACGCTAGTTGGTGAAGGGCGCTATCTGCTCCCACACTCACGCGTTGTGGTGTCAGAGGCGGGATTACCGCCGCGGGGTCTTTTCCGCAGAGTCATCGGTGTTATCAATGAGGTTGTAGCGCAGGATCGCCCAGAGGGCGGCCACCCCGTCTCTCCACACAATCTTTTTCCCTTCCGCGTAGGTCCGCCCGGCATAGGAGATAGGCACCTCATAGATTCTCACTCCCCGCCGGGCGATTTTTGCCGTTACCTCCGGCTCGAATCCGAAGCGGTTAGACTGCAGGCGGAGCCCCTGGAGGACCTCGGTGCGGAACACCTTGCACCCAGTCTCCATATCGGTGAGGTTCAGGTCAGTACACAGATTTGACAGGGTGGTGAGGAGCTGATTACCCAGGGCATGCCAGAAGAAGAGCACGCGGTGGGGAGCGCCAAGAAAACGCGAACCGTAGACCACATCGGCCTTGTCTTCTTGGATAGGCTGGAGCAGCTTGGGGTATTCGGCCGGGTCGTATTCCAGATCGGCGTCCTGAATAAGCACCACGTCTCCCGTGGCCGCACCGACCGCTGTGCGAATCGCCGCCCCCTTACCCTGGTTACGAGGATGGAAAAAGATCTTAAGGTCAAAAGCAGCGGCAGGAGGGACCTTGGCAAGAGCCGCCTTGAGCCTGTCCGCGTCTTGGAGGATTTCTACCGTGCCATCCGTGGAGCCGTCGTCGACCACGAGGATCTCTTTGCGAAAGGGGGCTTGGACAATCCGCTTGAGTACCTCCCGGATCGTCGCTGCCTCATTATAGACGGGAACAATGACAGAAAGGGTCAGAGAGGAGTCTCCTGTGGCTTGATACGAAAAGGGTAGTAAGACTTGCCCACTCTAATGCTCTGACTCCCGCCGCGTCAGCACGCAGTTGATCGCCGCCTCTGCGTAGCCCTACCGCGCTCCTCGTTGCGAGGGGCCGGTATAGCGCCAGGCTTGGAGCGCGGCTTCGTCAACCCACAACGTGAGGCTGCCGCGCCCGATCACCGCCGCGTTATACTCCGGCCAATTGCGGATGCGATGGTGTGTCTTCTTCTTCATACCTGGGGTTTAGCAGACCTGACGACCCTTGCCTATTCGTGCAACAATACCGTTGCGACGCTGAGAAGAGAGGCCAACGCTGAATGAAAACTTCCTTACGCTTCTTCCGGCGCGCAATCGTATGCGTGCGGCAAAACAGCACGCCGGCAATCAGCGCCCACGGGTAGCCCTGGGCCGGCAATAAGAGAAGGTGCGCCCGCAACCGGACACGCGGGTTCACCTCTTTGCGATACTGTTCCACCAAGGCTTGGCGTTCCCGCGCTGTTATGCGAAGATAAAACTCTATCGCTTCACCTCTAAGTGTTCTGA